>CACVAV010000292.1:6351-18532 GCA_902727945.1 uncultured Thiotrichaceae bacterium
ACAAGTAGGATACGTAAGTTTTTGATATTTACGTTTGTGGGTGTTTTTATCTTTGTCATTATCTCCTTGGTCTCTTTTGGAAGGCTAAATCCCCCTCGTTCCCCCATCTCGTTTATTCAAAACGAGAGAATACAAAGGGGGAGACCCTCCGGCAAAGTATTATTTTATCTGGAGGGTACTCCCCTTTGAAAAAGGGGAGACAGAGGGGATTTGGCCTTTATGTGTTAGTTGCTAGATAACATCTTAGGTAATTTAAACACCCAAACCGAACCACCCTGGTTCAGGTAATTCACCTTCTTAGCCACTTCACCACCCCACAGTGGTACCGCGCCACCCCAGCCGGAAGCTACAGCAACATATTGCTCGCCATCCTGATCCCAGGTGACCGGCTGGCCGACAACACCAGAACCTGTTTGGAACTTCCAAAGCTCATCACCGGTCTTGGCATCAAACGCTTTCAGATAGCCTTCAGGTGTACCGGTAAAGACCAGATCACCCGCTGTAGCCATAACGCCAGCCCACAATGGAGCATCGTTTTTGTATTCCCAAACCGTTTTACCCGTATTAGGGTCGATAGCCTTAAGCGAGCCAATGTAATCTTCAAAGATCGGTTTAATGGTGAAACCGGAACCAAGATAAGCAGCGCCTTCTTTGTAGCTGACCGGCTCATTCCAGATGTCCATGCCCCATTCGTTTGAAGGGACGTAGAACAGACCGGTGTCCGGGCTATGCGCCATCGGCATCCAGTTTTTGCCACCCAGGAATGAAGGTACAGAGAAAACCACCTTGCCTTTGCCGCCATCGGCTGCATCAGCCGGATTGCCCGGACGGTTATCTTCGTTGAAGATAGGACGACCGGTTTTTTCGTCAATACCTTTGGCCCAGGTAATGTTTTTAACAAAAGGTGAGGCTGAAACAAAGGCGCCATCTTTGCGATCCAGGACATAGAAAAAGCCGTTTCTATCTGCAGTTGCGTAACGCTTATTGCCGTCTTTGTCGATAAATGCTACTACTTCGTTTACGCCGTCAAAATCCCAGCCTTCACGCGGTGTCGTTTGGTAGTGCCACTTGATTTCACCCGTGGCCGGATCCATGCCGATACGCGAAGCTGCGTATAGATTGTCACCTTTTCCACCCTTACCCTCATTGCCTTGTCCGGCATCACGTAACCATGAATTCCAGGGTGCAGGGTTTCCGGCACCAAATATAATAGTATCGGTTTCAGCATCATAAGAGCCACCCAGCCAGGTTGCGCCACCACCGGTTTTCCACAAATCACCAGGCCACGTGGCATTCAGTGTGCCAGTCATGGTGCTTTCTTTGCCATTGAGCGTGCCCACGTGACCTTCGATGACCGGACGTGTCCAAACCATTTCGCCGGTTTCTGCGTTGCGGGCCTGTACTTCGCCGACAATACCGAATTCGCCACCGGAGTTACCGGTGATCACCAGGCCGTTTACGATCAATGGTGCGGCTGTATAGGAGTAGCCAGCCTTGTAATCAGCAATTTTGTCTTTCCAGACGACATCAC
This sequence comes from uncultured Thiotrichaceae bacterium, assembly GCA_902727945.1. Classification (GTDB taxonomy): domain Bacteria; phylum Pseudomonadota; class Gammaproteobacteria; order Thiotrichales; family Thiotrichaceae; genus Thiolinea. The sequence goes on from CACVAV010000292.1 coordinate 7,883, forward strand.
CTGTCTTCAGATTCAGCGCAACCAGGCGTGCGTCCAGCGTACCGAAAATAATGTTGTCACCATAAATAGCACCGCCACGGTTAACCACGTCACAGCATGGCAGAATGCCTTCCGGTAAACGCGCGTCGTACTGCCAGATTTCTTCGCCGGTCTTCACATCGATTGCGTACATCCGTGAATAAGATCCGGAGACATACATAACGCCATCATAGATCAGTGGCTGTGCTTCGTTACCACGCTGTTTTTCTCCACCCATTGAGAAAGCCCACGCAGGCACAAGATTTTTAACATTGTCTTTATTGATGTTCTTCAATGGACTAAAGCGCTGCAAATGACGCCCCATACCATTGGTCACTATCTGAGACGTAACCGTATCGTCATTGGCGATGTCTTCATTGGTAACGCCAGCAAAGGCTGTTGTCGAAGTTAGCAAGCAGACTGCTGATGCTAATAATAATCGTTTCATCTATCTCTCCTCCATTAATTTAACCCGGCACATGACACGCGCCATTGTCGCAGTGTTTACATTAATCCCATAACCTGTCTGCGTATATTACCAATTAGTCGTATATATCATGTGACTATAATTCTCTATTCTGTGTCGAAATGCTGTGTCACCATTTTCAGTGAGGAGAAAAAAATGATCAGAACCCCGTGCAAAATCCTGCTTATCCTGGCAACTTTATTATTCACTTCGGTTAGTTGGGCAAGCGATTTGCCCACAGTTCGCCTGGGCGCTCTGGAGTACGGTACGGTTAACTGGGAGCTGGATACCATCAGGAATAACAAGCTGGATGAGAAACACGGCTTTACCCTTGAGGTTGTGCCGATGGGTGGCGGCAGTGCATCAGACATTGCCTTTCTCGGTGGTGAGATAGATGTCATGGTTTCCGATGTTATCTGGGCCGCTGCGCAACGTGCTGAGGGGCGTGATGTTAAATTTATCCCTTATTCAACAGCGGTGGGTGGCATTATGGTTAAAGTGGACAGTGGTATCAGCGCCCTGAAAGACCTTGCTGATAAAAGAATTGGTATTGCGGGCGGGCCGCTTGATAAATCCTGGCTCATCCTGCAAGCGTATGCGAAACAGGAAGGGAACATTGATCTTAAAGCCGATGCTAAACAAGAGTATGGCGCTCCACCGATTATGTTTAAAGCGGCTATGAGTGGTGATATTGATGCGGTGATTAATTTCTGGCACTTCCAGGCGAAAGCCAAAGCGGCGGGACTTAATGAGATTATTTCAGTACAGGACGCAGCAGAATCACTGGGACTTGATCCTTCGATTCCATTACTGGGCTACATTGTAAAAGGGGATATGGCGGCTGAGCTGGCTCAGGGTTTATTTGCTGCGTCCCGCGATGCCAAGGCGATATTGGGCAGTGATGATGGTGCTTTTGATGCAATCAGGAAGCGGATGAATGCCAAAAATGATGCGCAGTTTGAAGCCCTTAAAGCAGGGTTTCGTGCCGGTATTCCTGGGAGTGCAACAGTCGATGAGAAAGCTGTTGATAAAACATTGCAGCTGATGGCTGAACTCGGCGGGCCTGATTTAGTGGGCAAAGCAACAACGCTGCCAAAGGATCTTTTTATCTCATTAGACCAGTAACTAAGTGCGCAACGAGCATCTGATCCGGCTGGTTTCACTGGGAGTATTCCTGCTGTTTTGGGCAGGGTTGGCTATGTTCATGGCTGACCCTCAGGTCTTACCTTCACCGTTTGTTGTCGCAAAAAAAATGGCTGAGCTTTGGGCTGGTGGTGATCTTCAGCTTCACCTCATCGACACCTCAATACGGATAATCTGGGCTTTTTCATTAGCCATGACGCTCGGTGGCTTGCTCGGCTATCTGATGGGGCGCTATCCGTTATTGAATGCCTGGCTCGATCCCTGGCTGATCATCTTCCTGAATCTTCCGGCCTTAGTACTGATCGTTTTATGTTATTTATGGATCGGCCTGAACGAAACAGCGGCTATCCTGGCGGTCACGCTGAATAAATTGCCCTTGGTGATGACGCTGATCCGGGAGGGCGCGCGTAGTGCTTCATCTGAGCTGCGTGATTTAGCTCAGGTATTCAAACTTTCTCCGCTGCATAAATTCCGCCATATTATTTTGCCGGAGCTACTGCCACATCTGGTTGCTGCCGCACGCGCCGGATTGTCGGTGATCTGGAAGATTGTCCTGGTGGTTGAATTCCTCGGTCGCAGCACCGGAATAGGTCGCCAGATTCATACGCAATTCTCTATCTTTAACGTCACTGGTGTGCTGGCCTATGCACTCAGTTTTGTTGTTTTAATCTTACTCATCGAGTTCTGTATAATGCAGCCCTTAGAGCGTTATGCTTCGCGCTGGAGGCAGGATGCTTGAAGTTAATGTGCTAAACAAAACCTTTGGTGACCAACAGATTTTGGGCAGTTGCAGGCTCAGGCTACAAGCCGGAGAGCGTTTGAGTATACTGGGGCCATCAGGGATTGGTAAGTCAACCCTACTGCGTATTATTGCCGGACTTGATGCTGACTACGCAGGTGATGTAAGTCGTCCGGAGGGCATTGCTTATATGTTTCAGGGGCCAAATTTGTTGGACTGGCGAAACTGTTACCAGAATTTGCTGATTTTCCACCCGCATGCCAGCCAGAAAGATGCCCAGACAGCCTTGGAGCAAGTGGGCCTTGGTGACAAGGGCGTGAGCTATCCCAGACAACTTTCCCTGGGGCAGCAGCGCCGACTGGCATTGGCCAGAACGTTTCTGAGTCAAACTGATCTTGTTTTATTGGATGAGCCGTTCACCTCACTTGATCCTAAGTTGAAGGGCGAGATGCTGGAATTGACCCGGAATTTGCTGAATCAGTCGGGTGCTGCTTTGGTGCATGTTACACATGATGCGGTGGAGGTGGATATTCTTGGGTCGCAGGCTGTTGAAATGTGCGGTAACCCGGCAACACTTCACTATCAGGTAGCCGATGAATAATCGCACCCCCTATTTTATTTTAGTGAGCTGGCTGTGGCTGGCAGGGCTGCTTCTGTTCATGGTAATGATCACCTGGGATGCCGGTCTGTTGCCTGATGTCCTGGCAGGCGACCAAACCCGTATCAGTATACTGCTATTATTACTCACCGCATTAGTCAGTCTGCACTGCGCTTACCGTAGCTATCGCTTGTCACGGTTGGAGGCAGCCTTTTTAGCCTGGCAAACAGGTGAAAAGCGTTTGGATAGTAGTCTGTTAACTACCTATTTATCGTTGATGACGCAGGCCGGAGAGAAAAACCTTTCCTTGAATGGTGAGCTGTTGGCGGAGCATTTACACTATCAGCATGCGTTCGGTTGGTTTGCTGCCGGAGCGATGATCAAGCTTGGGTTACTGGGTACTGTTATCGGTTTCATTATGATGCTGACCTCAATTAGTGGACTGGATTCTCTGGAAATTGAACAGGTGCAGCAGCTAATGCAACAGATGACTCAGGGTATGATGGTGGCACTCAACACCACGTTGCTGGGGCTGGTCGGTAGCCTGATACTGGGCGTGCAATACCTGTTTCTTGATCACTGTGCTGATCGTCTTCTGGTAAGAACCATGACCTGGGTGCAACAGGTTGCGCGGGATCAATCCTGATGGCAATGTTCCGTACACGTCAAAGAATGAATGGTACGGGCAGTGACCCGTTTACCGATTTACTGTTTAACGCCCTGCTAACCTTTACTTTTCTATTCCTGATTTCACTGTTACTGATTAACCCACCCGCAAAAAGCGGTATTATCAATCCAAAGGCGGAATTTCTGATTACAGTCAGTTGGGAAGACAATAATGCCAACGATATTGATACCTGGGTGCAGGGGCCGGAAGGCACACGGGTTTGGTACAAGCAGTCGCAAAATGGCCTGATGCATCTGGATCGTGATGACCGGGGCCTGACCAATGACACTCAGCAGGTGGACGGGAAGGATATTGTTAACCCTTTGAATCAGGAGGTTGTGACCATCCGTGGCCGTCTGCCCGGTGAGTTTATTGTCAATGTCCACTATTATAAAAGTCAGGATCAACTGGCTGTCCCGGTGACGATTTATCTGGCTGAAGTCAATCCAACGCTCAAGGTGTTGCACTACGCTACGCTTGACCTGAAAAGAGAAGGGGAAGAAAGAACAGCGGTACGTTTCACCCTGAACAGCCAGGGAAAGGTTGAAAATATCAATACCCTGCAAACCTCACTTGTCGGTGACCCCTAATGAATGAATCTATCCTTCTGCTTGTTGCTGCCAATGTGCTGGTGCTGGCATTGCTGATGTTGGTGCTGGTTTTCAGCCGCCTGCATTGGGTATTGCGCCTGTTACTGGTACTCATGGTCAGCGGGAGTTACTGGGTAGCCTATCAGGGTTGGGATCGTTCCCAGGGCTGGCCGAGTACCAATGCAGTGCCAGAGAAATTTTTGTTGCATGGTGCGGTGATTGAAGAGCCGGATCAGGAAAAAGGCGTTACCGGTACTATTTTTATCTGGTTGACTGATCTCTCTACCTATAAGCCTGCGGAACAGCCCCGTGCCTTTGTCATGCCTTACACTAAGCAATTGCATGCTGCGGCACAGGAAGCTTTACGGCAAATGCGTAACGGTGAATTACAATTGGGTACGGTTCTGCCTGATATGGCTGCAAAGCAAATCGATGGTGGATTTGCGGGAGAGGTTCCTACGTTGATTGAGTTTTCTAATCTGCCTAAACAAACGTTGCCGGAAAAATGATAATACGGCGCTGGCTTTTAGTGGTATGGGTGTTCATTGCCCTGTTTGGGGTGGTTGCTTGCGGTAGTGAGCCGCCGGATAAAGATGACTATTTTCCACTGAATAAGGGGCTGAGTTGGGAATACCGTTATCAACTCACGACGCTGCTTAAACAGGAGGAAGGGGTTTATCGCGTTTCTAATCTGGGCACGGCCGAGGTGGACGGCGAAACGGTGACGGTGCGGCGCACGAATGAGGGACGGGATTATTACCTGATGCGGAAGGCGGACGGGGTTTATCGGTATGCCAGCCGGACGTTATTTCAGGGTGAGCCGGTTGTTGATGAGCCGATGCGTTTGGTGTTGCCGCTGCCTTACTCTGATGATGGTGAGCGGCGCTGGTCATCTACAACGGGTACTTATGTGATTCATCGGGCCGGGCCTTCTACGATTACGACTGATCCTGTGCCAGATTTTTTAATGAGTTATCGGGTGGTTTCGCGGGATGAAACGGTGGTGGTTCCGGCTGGGAAGTTTGAGGATTGTTTGTTGGTTGAGGGGGTGGCTACGTTGAAGGTTTTTGCTGATCCGCATGTTGGGTATATGGATGTGCCGGTTAAGACGCGGGAGTGGTATGCGCCGGGGGTTGGGTTGGTTAAGTTGGAGCGGACTGAGGTGTTGGATACTAGGATTTATAAGGGTGGGAGTTATTTGTTTGAGTTGGTTGGGGTTGATGGGTGGCTACAAGCCGAATAACTCTGTCAACATTTAGGTCAGGCCAGCCTAGTGGTAAATTGCTTTGGTAGGTAGAAAACTCTATAGTCTGACAAATAAAACAACCTTTTATATGTCGTTAGCTATAAACAAAGGCAGAGAGTTAAAAATCACATGAAAGTGTTCATAAGCTGGTCAGGAGATACTAGTAAGAAAGTTGCAGAAGCTATTCGAGAATGGCTGCCTTGTGTTCTACAAAATGTAAATCCATACTTTACCCCCAGTGATATAGAAAAAGGCGCTCGATGGTCATCCCACATTGCTCAAGAGCTAGATGATTCATTAGCTGGTATTTTTTGCGTTACTCGGCAAAATCTAAATAGTAAATGGCTCATGTTCGAGGCAGGAGCTATATCTAAGAAAGTAGGTCAATCACTGGTATGCCCGGTTCTTATTGATTTAGATAACTCAGATATAAGTGGCCCTCTAACTCAATTTCAGACAACACTTTTTAATAAATCTGATTTTCGAAAGCTCGTCTCCGTATTAAATACAGCTAACAAACCCAATGCCTTAAGCGATAACACTCTCAATACAGTTTTTGAGAAATTTTGGCCTGACATAGAAAAAAAGGTTAAAGAAATCATTGATACCAGCCACCCAGAGGGTGAAAACTCTCCCGATCTCCGCTCAGAAAGAGAAATACTTGAAGAGGTACTTGATTTATCAAGGGTACTAGCCATCCAAAGGTCGGGGGGATTTAAAGCGCATAAAGAGTTATTTCAACTTTTCTCAGATTTTTTATCGGCTTACAATGCGATTTTTGAATTGGACTGGGAACATACAAAATCATGCCTCGAAAATAGCGAAGTTTTTATTTCTCAAGGTGGCACCTTTATACGACCTCAAGTTATAGACGAAGGAGACAACTGGGCTAATAGGCCAATGCTTTTGGATTCATATCGCAAACTGATTGAATATATTGAAAAGCATAACATTGATTTTTAAAGAAAATTCAGATATTCATTAACACCTATTTATAACCAAAATTTCAACCATAACTTAAAAAATATGACTGATTACAAAGAAGAAATTTTCATACAGCTTTACTCAGAACATTCAGCTTGGTCAAGGCATCAAGAGTCTCAGAGAGCGAACATAAGCAACTTGATACTAACCATGACGGCAATGGGTATAGCATTAATAGGATATGATGATGTTATTGAGAAATCTGACCTTCCTTTTTCAGTATTCATATTGCTTTTAGGGTTTTTTGGCTTGGTTTTTATACATAAGTACTACGTCCAATTTAAATATCATGACAGTAGAGTTGAAGCTTATAAAAGCATGCTAAACGAGAGCTTAGAAAGTACTGATATTTTAAAAATAGAAAAAGAATCTGACAGAAAAGCAAAAGAAAACCATAAGCTATTTACTAAAATTAGGGTTAATTATATATGGATAGCGATCCACAGCTTAATTTCTCTAGCTGGCTTAATTTTAACTATATTAGCGCTATCCTAAACATCCAAAATTTTATTGCAGATATTTCTCAAAACCCAGCTGATCATAAAACTCTCGTTTAAAAACGGGAGGAATCACTATGCCAGAGCATGGTAAATCTACTTTCAGGACACAAACATTTAACAAGTTCCAAAGAGTGCAACCTGTCTCCTGCTATCAACGAATTCAACAACTTAAAGTGCCGAATTGGGCAGGTCTATGCAAAAAGTAGCAGCGAATTTGTTAACTCAGAACGCCTAAACAGCAGATCAATGAGTTAGAAGCCCAACAAAATGAATCTCAGGGATTTGGGGCGCGGGCGACAGGAGGTTGCACTCGTTCCAAAACACCCGATAAAGTCTAGTCTGACATAGTTTATGTTGGAGGTGCAGTAATGGAAAATAGCACATGGCAACTACAAGACGCAAAAAGCAAATTTAGCCAATTGGTCGACCAAGCAATGCACCACAACCCGCAAGTTGTCACTAAATATGGTAACAATGCTGTGGTCGTAATATCTTTCGAGGATTACACAAAACTCACCCGCCCCAAAAATGACCTCGTATCCTTCCTAAGAAACTCCCCCCTAGCAGAAGTCAACATCGAGATAACCAGAAACAGCGACCTACCAAGAGATCTTGAGAGTCGGAAGTTCTCAGAACTTGGATTTTTATTTTTTATGTGTTGTAAGTCATTGATATTTAGTTAAGACTATGAAGGGAATTACCTTCAGACAAGAAAATATCAATCAGTTACGAGAACTTCCGACTCTTGAGCAAGAGATATTGAGCTATGAAGTATCTTCTGGATACCTGCGTTATTTCCGAAGTTATCAAAAAATCACCAAATGAAAACGTCTTATCATGGTTACAAGCACAAGACGAAGACAGCCTATATTTAAGCGTACTGACCTTCGGTGAAATAGAAAAAGGTATCGAAAAAGCTTCAGATCAAAGCCGGAAAGCAAAACTCAAACTGTGGGTTGAAGACGACTTGAAAAAACGCTTTGAAGGCCGAATTATTCCAATCGACATGGATATTGTTACCCGATGGGGCAGTATTCAGGGCTTATCAGAACTATCAGGAAAAACCATGCCAAGTATTGATGGTCTGATAGCTGTATCAGGCGTTGCAAAAAACTGTATTGTCGTTGCACGCAACATATCGGATATGGAACAAAGTACAGCAGAATTGTTCAACTCTTGGGGATATGTCGGGCTATAAATGAAGACAAAAAAGACTACGTCCGTGCTTTGGCAAGCCGCATCAAATGCTCAAGCTGTAGATAATGATCTAACTCAGAAGCCTCCTCGGCAGAAAGACCACCAGTATTTTTGTGCTGAATGAGATCACATAACCGACTTATCAAAGCATCTGGAGGCTGCATTTTCTTAACATCAACCCGAGCTAACTCTTCTTCCGTCCAAGGAAGCGCATCAAGATCACTTTTGGCAGCCGCTGTAATTTTAGCGTCTTCCTCGTCGTTTGGCAGCTTTAACTTTCGGCCTGATTTAGTAGTGAGATACATATTATTTCCGCCTTAGTGAAATAAGAGCTTATCTCTATCTTGCTGCTTGAGAATACGCACAATCAAAATATCTTTTTCTTCACAATCAAATAATAGATCGAATGGCCTTTATAGGTACTCTGCCTATACTGTTGCAAGGGTTCATCCAGTTTTTGGTACAGCAACGGAGATTCTGCCATTCGCTCAAACTGTGCTGTAATGCCATCCTTATAACGTAATGCTCCCTCAACACCGAACAACTCCATGCCATAGAAAAAAATATCTTCCAAGTCGTTCTCCGCTGCATTTGATAGTTGATAATTAGCCATTATCCCGCTCATAGCGCTTCTGGGCTTTCATAAAAATTTCATCAACAGACAAATTACTTCGACCACTCTGCTCGCCTTCAGCCAAAGCCGCCCGCAAGGTTTGCACCTGTGTTTCATGCTCCTCTAACAAACGGAGTCCCGCACGAACCACCTCGCTAGCCGAGCCGTAACGTCCCGCCGCCACCCGCTCTCCAATGAAGCTGTCAAAATGATTACCTAATGTAATAGATGTGTTTTTTGCCACGATGTTATCTCCACCATAAATACCTATATATATTATTATATGGTATATAAAACCAAAAAGCAGAGCAATAATTCACCTCATTTGACAAACCCACAAATACCCAACAAAGTCAGTCTGCGTCGTTTCCGAAAAAACACCAACCAAAGAAAACCATACATCAGAGCAGCATGGCAACCATTCAGAGGAAAAATATGGATTACTCAAACATATTACAGGAACTAAACAATGCATCTTTATTCGATTTGTACCGGCTAAATTCAGCTATCGATCAACAGCTTACAGACCCGAAAAGACTACGGCTGGTTAAAAATCAGTTAAAAGTAGGCCAGCCAGTCACATACTTCGACTCTTCTGAGAACAGGTTAATAGATGCCGTTGTGGTTGAGCTAAAAAGAACCAAAGCACTGGTTAAAAATCACCATAATGGGCAGTTATGGAATATACCCTATTATTTTATAAATCTTGATGACGTGGATACAGATATACATGCGGCATCTAAACAGAAGCTCAGCAAAAGTACCGTAAAGGTTGGCGATCAAGTCTGCTTTAAGGACAGGAAAGGGAATGAGTTGTTTGGTGAAATTACTAAACTAAACCCCAAAACAGCTGGAGTATTAGTAGGGCAAGTGAAATGGAGAGTGGCGTATGGACTGTTAATGCCGGTCATCGACGGTGAGCTTGGATTCAAGGGGAATGTACTTGAAGTACAACCTAATTGTATAAACCCCGGCCTAATCTGACGCTTCCTCTTGAAAGAGAAGTGAATCGTACTGGGTATATCGGCTAGTCCCGCCTCTTAAACCTCAGTTTCCTCACCTTCAATAATAAAACCAATTTTGCGCCTGCTGGCACCTTTAGCCAGTTTTTCTACATAACACAGCATCTGAACAGTCGATTGGTGGGCTAACATCATGCACGGGCTATCGTTCAATGTGCCCTCAATGCGGATGCCGTGAAAACTTTCCTGTGATAAACGATGCACTTTTATCTGCATGCCACCGTACAGAATAGCCATAATGGCGGGTTGCGCATCTTTGGGCAGCTGTTGTCGCCAATCCAGAATTGAGTCTGCCAGTTGGCGCATTAATACCGCAGCGGACTGATAGCTGTTTTCCATCGCCTGCTCCGATGAATAGAGCATAGCGGGCGGAACGGGCGCGGGTGGTTTGGGTAATTGTTCTGTATCGCGTAAGGCTTCAATAATCAGACTGGAACTGGTGTTACCCAAGGCTGTCAGTGCTTCCTGCATGGCAGGTATTTCAAATGTTTTTTGGGACATCCTGTATTTCCTGTTGTTGTCTATTATGTTGCAGAGCGGTGGAAAGTTTGATGATGCGGTTTAGCGTAGCTCTTTGGGCAGTACAAAAGAAATATTTTCAGTAATACCTGAATTCTGTACCTCAACCGTTGCACCATGTTTACGCAAGTGCTCAATCACGCCTTGCACTAATATTTCAGGTGCTGAAGCGCCCGCAGTCAAACCCACCGTGTTAACGTTTTCCAGCCATTCCGGTTGTATGTCGTTAGCATCATCAATCAGATAAGCTGGCGTGTTGCGTTTTTCAGCTAATTCGCGCAAGCGATTTGAATTGGAGCTATTCGGTGAACCGACGACCAGTATCAAATCAGATTTTGTCGCCAGTTG
>CACVAV010000293.1 GCA_902727945.1 uncultured Thiotrichaceae bacterium
ATGACGCTGTTTTTCATAATCAGCGAGTACCTGCCCCGCGCCCCAATCATTGGTTTTCAGCGCCTGCATAATCCCTATCAGATTATTATCCCGGATCCGCTCCAGCTCACGGATAGAATGGTGGCCGGACTGTGCATCAGACTGATCAGCAATCATATCCACCAGCTCATCATTAAACTCCGGCACATCCATTAACTTCGTCCACGGCCAGGTCAGACACGGCCCGAACTGCTGCATAAAGTGCCGCATGCCTGCTTCACCACCGGCAATCCGGTAAGTCTCAAATAAACCCATCTGCGCCCAACGCAAACCAAAACCGAAGCGCATAATGTCATCAATTTCCTGCGTAGTGGCAATCTCATCCTTCACCAACCATAACGCCTCACGCCACACCGCCTCCAGCAGACGATCCGCGACAAACGCCTCAATCTCCTTCTTCACCTTAACCGGCTTCATCCCCAGGTACTGATAAATCAGCGCAGCACGGTCAATATTCTCCGCCGCCGTTTTCTCACCTCCCACCAACTCCACTACCGGCAACAGATAAACCGGGTTAAACGGATGCGCCACTAACAAGCGTTGCGGATGCTGCATTTCAGCCTGTAAATCCGTCGGCATAATCCCGGACGTAGATGATGCAATCAGCGCATCAGTCGCTGCATGCACCTCAATCTCAGTATACACAGACTGCTTAATATCCAGACGCTCAGGCACAGATTCGATAATCAGTTCAGCACCCTGCACCGCCTCTGCCAATGACTGGCTATAAGTGATCAACCCTTCCTGTGGACGCGGCACCATGGTCAGCTTGCTATAAGCATAACGACTGTTTTCCAGCACGGCATTGATCTTGCGCTCGGCTTCCGGATCGGGGTCAAACACCGTGACATTGATACCGTTTTCGATCAGACGCGCCAGCCAGCCCGCGCCGATGACACCACCGCCGATGATAGCGGCATTATTTATTGGTTTGTTCATACTAATTCTCCAAAAACTTAAATCCTCCCTGTCCCTCCTTTTACAAAGGAGAGAACCCTCCAGTTAAAATGTATTTTGCTGGAGGGCCTCCCACTTTGAAAAAGGGGGAACGAGGGGGATTTAGCTTTTAACTAACCCCACCTTTTCACCAACTGCATCTGCTCACGCACCTGCTCCGGCATCATCAGCACACTACCCATGCCTTCAATAATAAGCTTTGCACGCTCAACCAAGTCAGCATTACTCGCCAGCTGCCCCTTACCCAGCCAAATATTATCTTCCAGCCCAACCCGCACATTACCACCTGCATTCACCGCCATCGCCACATAAGGCAACTGGTTACGCCCGATGGAAAACGCAGAAAACGTCCAGTCATCCGGCACAGCATTCACCATCGCCATAAAGGTCGAAAAGTCATCCGGCGCACCCCAGGGAATGCCCATGCACAACTGAATCATGGTTGGCTTATCAATCAGCCCCTGTTCCTGTAACCACTTTGCCAGCAACACATGACCGGTATCAAACGCCTCAATTTCCGGACGCACACCCAGCGCCTGAATCTGCCCCGCCATGTCTTTCAACATCGCCGGGCTATTGGTCATGATGTAGTCACCTTCACCAAAATTCATCGTGCCACAATCCAAGGTGCATATTTCCGGCAGAATCTGTGTCACATGTGCCAGACGCTCAGTCGCACCGACCATGTCAGTACCTTCCGCAGCCGGAGGCAACGGTGCTTCCGTACTGCCCAAAGTCAGGTCACCACCCATCCCGGCAGTCAGGTTAATCACCATGTCCACCCCGGACTCACGGATATAATCCACTACTTCAGCATACAACGCCGGATCACGTGCCGGAGCGCCGCTTTCAGGATCACGCACATGAATATGCACTACCGCAGCGCCTGCTTTGGCAGCGGCAATACAATCATCAGCAATTTGGCGGGGAGTAACCGGAACTTTGTCAGAACGACCAGTGGTGTCACCCGCGCCGGTAACAGCGCAGGTGATGAAAACATTGCGGTTGGGGGTAAGGCTCATCATAGTTTTCCTCAGATCAGATGCGCCTCAGTATAGCCAGTTATTAAACCTTGCGCACGAACTCCGACTTCAACTTCATCGCGCCGATTCCATCGATTTTGCAATCAATATCATGGTCGCCATCCACCAGGCGAATATTCTTGACCTTAGTGCCGACTTTGACGCTGGTAGAAGAACCTTTAATTTTAAGATCCTTAATCACCGTCACCGTGTCGCCCTTGGTTAACACAGCGCCGTTAGCATCACGAATCACTGACTCATCTTCCGCCGGCGGCTCACCCGCAATTGCCCATTCATGCGCGCACTCAGGACAGACATACATTGCACCGTCTTCATACGTATACTCTGATCCGCATTCAGGGCACTTCGGCAATTCACTCATCGGCTTTCCTTTTCGGTAAGACAGACATTATTCAGCCAGTCTTTTGTTCTTAGCCAAATGCTCTTCCGGACTCAGCAGATCAGCAGACTGCCCCGACTCCATGTGGTAGCGCTTTAGCAGCTCGTTATGCTCACGACTGGCAATTTCACGGTCAATCACCACTTGATAACCCGCATCATTTTCAAGGATCACAAAGGGTGTATTGACATCTTGTACCAACTGATAAAACTCACTGAAATCAGCATACGTTTCACCATTCACCGTTTCAACACGCATCACCAAATCATGAAATCCCACATTGCTGCTGGAGGCCAGTACTTTAGTAATCAACACATTTTCGCGCTTATCCTTGTTATCTTCCTTGTCATAATCTTTACGGCTCTGGCAATAATCCGGGATACGCGAAGGCGTGAATACAAAGCCACCGTATACAAAATAACGCGGTTTCTGGTCATAGCTATAGAAGCTTTTTGCCGCTTTATCCAGCTTTACCTTAACCGACTGCGGCTCACCCTCACGGATAATGTTCAAAGCCAGTGCATCGCCTATCTGGTACTGATCCACAAGGTATTCAAAGTCAATGTATTTACCCGGCTGGAAAATAATCGTGCCGTTGTTTTCAATTTTCTGCCCGTCGATATGCGTGATGATGTCACCCATCTCCAACACCTCTTCCAGGGAAGTATTTGCACACACACGGGTCACCATGACACCGGTCTGCTCTTTGCTCAGCTTATGTTTTTTACGCAGCGCAGGATTAATCAATTTCGCCGTTACCGCCGAAAACTCAGGAAAGCCGTCATAGGATTTATCGGCCACATCATCCAGAAAATGTTTGATCACCGTAGGCGGAATCATATAACCAATATTTTCTTCACCATTCGCAGCCACCTGCATCGCCACACCAATCGCTTTACCATCCGCCAGCGCCGGCCCGCCACTATTACCCGGATTAATCGCCGCATCAATCTGAATCGACTGGAACGACAAGGAACTGTGTGCGTATTCCAAATATTCGATACGAGAAATAATACCTTTAGTGACACTTAGCGAATCACCGCCGGTAGGAAAACCATAGACATTGATTTCCTGATGTACCTTAGGCAAATCACCCAAGGGAATATAAGCACCGCTATCAAAAAAGCTGGCGTCTTTCACTTCCAATAACGCCAGATCAGCCTCATGGGACACCGCCACTAAGCGTGCCTCGTAACGATCCGGCTTACCGTCACGCTGTAACTCAATGAAGGTGTGATCCGCCACTACGTGCGCATTGGTTAA
>CACVAV010000294.1 GCA_902727945.1 uncultured Thiotrichaceae bacterium
CACAACACATGCTCCAGGCTTTCGCGGGTTCTTTTGCGGGTCATTTCCACCAGGCCCAGCGGCGACACATCACAAATATAGGTTTTGGCGTAATCCTTTTCCAGCGCCCGCTCCAGCGTCCGCATCACTTGTTTTTTATGATCCTGCTCCAGCATATCAATGAAATCAAGAATAATGATGCCACCCAGATTGCGTAAACGTAACTGGCGGGCGATGGCCTGAGCGGCTTCCATATTGGTACGGAAAATAGTTTCTTCCAGGTTACGGCTACCGACAAAACCACCGGTATTCACATCAATGGTCGTCATCGCCTCAGTCTGGTCAACAATCAGGTAACCACCCGATTTTAAGGGCACTTTACGCTGCAAAGATTTTTGAATTTCTTCTTCAACACCGTGTAAATCAAATATGGGCCGCTCCCCCGGATAATGGTCAATACTCACCGGCAGATCAGGAATATACTTTGAACAAAACTCCTGCACCGTATTGGCAGTAGTTCGTGAATCCACCAGAATCCGCTCAATCGGCTCACCTACCATATCCCGCAAAGCACGCTGCACTAAAGGCAGATCGGAATACACTAACTTCGCTTTCTCAGAAGCCGCACTGATTTCCTGAATCATAATCCAGATATTACGCAGAAATTTCATGTCCCGGCGCAGGGTTTCCTCGGTGATACCTTCAGCCGCTGTGCGCACGATATAACCGAATTCATCACCAAACTCTTCGCGCAGCTTAGCAATCATACCCCGCAGTCGGTCACGCTCACCGGGCGTATCAATTTTTCCGGAAACGCCAATGGTCTGATTATCCGGCATTAACACCAAAAAACGTGAAGGCACAGTAACATAAGTCGTCAGGCGTGCACCTTTAGTACCCAGCGGATCTTTAATGACCTGCACTAAAAGCCCTTTACCTTCATGCAACACATCCGCTATCTGTGGTGATGTTCTTCCCGCCGCCACTAACTTAGCATCACCGTTCAGCTCTTCGGCATTAGGCACAGACAGGTCTGAGGCATGCAGGAAAGCCGCCTTATCCAAACCAATATCAATAAAAGCCGCTTCCATACCGGGTAACACCCGCGACACCTTGCCCTTATAAATATTGCCGACGATACCACGACGCGAAAGGCGCTCAATCTGCACTTCCTGTAAAATACCATTTTCCAGCAGTGCAACACGGCACTCCTGAGGGGTAATATTAATCAGTAATTCCGCGCTCATTGTATCCTCTTAATTATACTGTGCTTTTAATGGTAGTCAGCGTCCGGACAATGGATGAATACCAGCTTCAGCCAACAAAGCAGCGGTCTCAAATAAAGGTAAACCCATGATACCGGAATAAGAACCCCGCATCTGTGCCACAAAAATCGCACCATAACCCTGAATAGCATAGGCTCCGGCTTTGTCACAAGGCTCTCCGGTTTCCCAGTAGGCCAGGATTTCAGCCTCACTGATGTCACGGAAGCGCACATAACTACGACTGAGTTTCACCGACACACCATCGGATGTACGCAAGGCCACTGCACTGAGAATTTCATGCTCACAACCCGCCATTTTCAGCAGCATGACTTTGGCATCTTCATAGTCTACGGGCTTAACCAATAGCCCGCCATCTAATCTGCCCAACGTATCCGCCCCCATCACCGGTAATTGCTGATCACCACGCTGCCAAACGGCTTCAGCCTTTTCAACAGCTAAGCGTTGTACCAGTGCCTCCGCAGATTCATCAGCCAGTTCCTGTTCATCAATATCCGCGACCTCAACCCGATAACGGACACCAATCTGATCTAATAATTCACGGCGGCGGGGTGACGCTGAGGCAAGAATTAACTGTGGAATGTGTGATGCATTAGCGTTATCCATTAATCAGCCCGATGGTAAGGGTGGTTAGTTAACATGCTCCAGGCACGAAACAACTGTTCAGCAATCACCACCCGCACTAAAGGATGCGGAAAAGTCAGCTCAGATAACGACCACTTCATATCAGCCCGCTGCAAACAGGCAGGCGACAAACCATCCGGCCCACCCACTAACAAAGCCACATCCCGGGCGCCCAACATCCAGTCATCCAGTTGCCGGGATAACTGCTCACTCGACCAGCTTTTACCCTGCACGTCCAGCGCAATGACCACCGCACCGTCAGGAATGGCTGCCAGAATTTTCTGCCCCTCAGCTTCCATAATTTTGCGACGCTCAGATTTTTTGGTGCGCTTTACCGCATGAATCTCTTTGATTACCAGCTGACAGTGCGCGGGCATACGGGCAGCATACGTTTCAGTCGCCGTCACCACCCAGTCAGGCATTTTGGCACCAACAGCCAACAAATGAATACGCACTTATCTACTTCCGCTTTGCGCCAGGTCCAACTGCGGAAAATCACCCTCACCCCAGAGCTTTTCCAGGCTATACAAATCACGGGTTTCCGGCAGCATAATATGAACAATAATATCGTTCAGATCAACCAACATCCAATCAGTATCATGCTGACCTTCTATACCCAGCGGTTGCTCCCCGGCCTTTTTAGCTTCAACCACCACATTTTCAGCGATAGATCTGACATGACGGGTTGAGGTTCCCGTGGCCACGACCATCAACTCAGTAATAGTCGATTTACCTCTGACATCAAGAATTTTTACATCCCGGGCTTTCATATCGTCCAGTGCAGTAAGCACCAGTTTCTGTAACTGTTCCAGTTCCATTAATACCTTCAATTTTCGGGGTTGATGTTGATTATCTGCAATTTATTTAAAAGTTGCTGAAGCTGTATCTAAAGTTTACTTAACGTGTTGTGTATAAATCGTGGGCTGCAATATAAGCACGCACAGGCTCCGGTAATAAATAGCGCAAATTGTGGCCGTCACGCGAGGCCTCACGAATAAACGTAGCAGAGATAGCCAGCTGAGTCACTGACTGAAACGCAATCCGGCCAGCAGGTGATTGCTGTAGTTCACAGTGTTGCTGTACGTGGCTACTGCCATGCCACTCACTGACATCGGGTTCATAACCCGGACGGTGCATCACTACCAGATGAGCCATTTGCATAATATCCTGCCACCGGTGCCAACGGCGGAAGGACAAAAAAGCGTCCATACCCATAATAAAAGCCAGCGGCACCTCATCACCAAAATCATCACGCAAAGACTGTAATGTTGTCACAGTATAAGACTCACCGGCCCGATCCAGTTCGCGGGAATCAGCGACAAACTGTGTTTCATCGGCAATGGCCAGCTGCACCATGTCCAGGCGTTGCTGTGCGCTGGCTACTGGTTGCGGACGGTGCGGCGGAATGCTACCCGGTATGAAACGTACCTGTTCCATGCCACAGCCTTCCGCTATTTCCAGCGCAGTACGCAAGTGCCCGAAATGAATCGGGTCAAACGTACCACCGAGAATGCCAATCATCCCGGCATTCCTGTCACAACAAACCGCCGATTACTCACGGATATGTCCGTCACCGAACACCACGTATTTCTGTGATGTCAGACCATCCAGCCCGACAGGCCCGCGCGCATGTAGCTTATCCGTACTGATACCGATTTCCGCACCCAGACCATACTCAAAGCCATCCGCAAAACGGGTGGAGGCATTCACCATCACCGACGCAGAATCCAC
>CACVAV010000295.1 GCA_902727945.1 uncultured Thiotrichaceae bacterium
CACAATTTTTTAAGTCATCTGTGTCGGGGGGTGGGCTTTAAAAGTTACCATTAAATGAAAAATCCGAAGGTTGGAATGCTGTGGGTATATATAGCAACATTAGCATATATCTTTGCTGTTTGGGGATAGCTTAACATTTCTTAACATGGATGCCGGGAGAGCTGTTTTAAGCCATTTGTTGGTTTTGGGTCTGGTACTGAGGTCATTCTCTGTCATGCATCACGACGAAACGGCTGAATACGATGTTGCTTAAACACGCTAAAGTGGTAGTACCAATGCCCATGCTGAAGAACAGAACCCCGGAAATACAGGCGAAGCCCGAAGCATTATTCATGATTTCACGGGTTCGCATCCGTTGCTCCGGTTTGCCAGCCAGCTTAATAATGATTGATACCCAGTGTCTTCAACTCGTCATTACGGATATTTCCAGTCGAAATGAGCAGCAACTTCTATTCTCTGAAAATTAGGTAACTACTCCCTCCCCTAAAAAATAAAATAATTGCTTGACAATACTTTTTCGGTCAATTTACTCAAGCATTAGTCTCCGCATAATCTTCAGTCCCATCGGCCTCTGGTGGTAGGCTATCATACGATCTTCCACACAGGCAGGCTTGCACCTTATCCCACTACCGTTCTCATCACCCACAGCCTTCTGAGCTGCCCGAAAAACAGGGGGTATAATAAACGCTTTACTGGCTAACGGTTTGTCTGCTGCAAATGGCTACGCTGAACAAACAATCGGTGCGTGACGAAATTGATCGGGTGAAAACCGAGTTCGATCAGTTGTGCCAGGCAGGTAAAGTGAGTGGTGAAGTCAAAGCACTGATGAGCACCCTGTTGTTGGTGGTGGAATTGATTCTGAGTGTGTTTCTGGAAAAGACGACTAAAAAGAACAACAAAAACGCGAGCATCCCGTCCTCACAAACTGATAAAGATGAGACGACCGCGAGTGAAAAGGATTCTCATGGCAAAGGCAAACAAGAACGCCATAGTCCTATTCAGAATACCCGAACTGTCGAGACCGTTAGTGTTTTGTCGGTTGATCATTGCAGCCAGTGTGGAGAAGACCTTGAAGCGACACCCGCTGAGGAACATGAGAGACGGACGGTAATCGATATAGTGTTTGAAAAAGTCGTCGAGCGTCACGACGCTGAAATCAAACAGTGCCCGGCTTGCCAAACGACTACAAAAGCCGACTTCCCCATCAACTGCTCCGGGCCATTACAATACGGTGCAGGCCTGAAAGCTTATGTCATCAATCTGGTCGTGTGCCAAATGGTAGCACTGGGGCGTGTGCAGAAACTGGTGAATTCCATGGTCGGTATTGTATTGGCTGAAGCCACTATTCTACGATTTATCCTGCGCCTGCATCAGGCTTTGGAATCCTGGGAACAAACCACTATTGAAAAACTGCTGCAGGCTCCAGCGATTCACGTGGACGAAACCTCCCTCCGGGTGGATAAAAAGAACCACTGGATACACGTTTATGCATCCGGTGAATGGACGTTGAAGCGGTTGCACCGAAAACGGGGGTTGGAAGCCATTGAGCACATCAATATCATTCCCCGCTATGGCGGGGTGATCATTCATGATTGTTGGGCCTCGTATTTATCGTATGATCATTGCGACCATGGTTTATGCGGGTCACATCTGTTGCGCGACCTGACGTTTATTATTGAGTCTAACGGCTACGCCTGGGCGCGTAATATGAAACGCCTGCTGAAGGACACCTGTGTGGCCGTCGCTGCCAGTCCCGATAAGCAGCTGGATGACAAAGCGTATGCGAACCTGCAAAAACGCTATCGGAACATCATGACGCGGGGAAAGAAACAATTACCGCCCATCCCGCCCAAACCCAAGGGCAAGCGAGGCAAAATCGCTAAATCCGATGCGCACAACCTCTGGGAACGGCTGGAGAAACATGAAAAGGCGGTGTTGTTGTTTGCCAAAAAATCAGAGGTCGCTTTCACTAACAATCGCGCTGAGCAGGATCTGAGAATGGCTAAGGTCAAGCAAAAGGTCTCCGGGTGTTTCCGCAATTCTATTTATGCTGAGGCGTACTGTAGAATCTCAAGTTACTTACAGACCATGGCGAACAAAGGTTACAATCCGTTGCTCGCTATCCAGATGGCGCTGGCTGGAGAAATCGAACGGGGGGAGTAGTTACGTTTTATGCACTCTAATACCCGAAGCCTGACCTACAATTAAAATGCGAGCGAGGGGGTTTGCCACAAAACAAGGGGTATACCCAAAGGCAAATCAGATTCACATAAATGATGCCTTCGTATTTCCTTAAGCAATAACGAGAAATTATCCATGATCCAATTTACCATTAAACAGTTGTCACAGCAGTTACTTATAATTCCGCTACTACTTACCGCACTTTTAATCACCGGCTGTGGTGGAAGTGGTGATGATAGCGCCGATAATTCTGACGACGCCACCAAAGAACGTGCGATCTTAATTTCTGCAAATAAACTTAAGTCATTTCAAAGTAATGAATTACTATTTACAGAAAGTGAATTGAATGACATTAATCAACAGGAATACATCCAATACGGCGTTGATCTGTATAAGTTAGTTTACACCACACTGGATGCTGATGAGAAAATTGTTAATAGCTCCGGCCTTGTAGCCATTCCTAAAAAGAACGCTCAGCTAGCTAGTCCATTACTCAGCTACCAACATGGTTCAATTTTCTATAATGCCGAAGCCCCTACTAATGATTTATCAACAACAGCTCCACCAATATTATTAGCATCACTGGGGTTTGTGACCGTTGCAGCAGATTATGTAGGTTATGGCGAGTCTCACGGTCATCCACACCCTTATTTGTTACAAACACCTTCAGCAGCAGTCGGCATTGATTTATTAATAGCCTCAAAAAAATGGCTAGCCCAACAAGATGTTCCCTTGAATCAGCAGTTGTTTCTGACTGGTTACTCTCAAGGTGGCTATGTCACCATGGCGATGCATAAAGCACTGGAGACACTGAATGATTCGACACTAACAGTAACCGCAGCAGTACCCGCCGCTGGCCCATACCATATTGAAGAAACACTAGATGCTCTGGTTGATAGTATCCGTCTTCGTGAAAATACGGAACGAAGTATTGCTGACACACTGGCTAGCTTCATTGGCGGGCAAATTGTGCCAGATGATACTGATATTAAGCTTGATACCCGGATTTTCAGCTATTACATTGATGATGGGGCGAATGGAGTTGCAGCAGAGAATGTCCATGATTGGAAAGCAACGGCACCTGTTCGCTTGTTTCATGGACGAGATGATGAAACTGTTCCATTTATCAATGCACCGATTGCATTGGCCGCAATGCAGGCAAAAAACTCTAATGATGTACAAGTGATCGAATGTCAGAAAGAAGAATCAGGTCACAAAGAATGTGTTCCAAATTATGGGTTATTTATGATCGATTACTTTTTTGGTATAGCCCAAGGCCTTTAATGACAAAATCACCAAAACCGTTCAGGCATAAAAAAGCCCTGTCAGCGACAGCTAACAGGGCTTTAGTGTACGAGCCTGGCATTGACCTACTCTCACATGGGGAATCCCCACACTACCATCGGCGATGACACGTTTCAC
>CACVAV010000296.1 GCA_902727945.1 uncultured Thiotrichaceae bacterium
ATATAATCCATAATAGCAGCCAACAAGTGACCATCATTTGCACTGAGAAAATGACTGTCCGTACTGTTCCAGCGTTCTGCCCGATCCTTGATAGCATAAACATGATTCATGTCCTGACTGTATGCAGGCACAATAAAATCCATAGACTCAGGTTGGTCACTGCTACGCACAATCGCCGCATACCGAATCGCCGGATGCGGCTGGTGATTCAGCCAATACAAATAATTACCCGGTTTCTCCTGCTGCAAATCAGCCAGCAGACTTTTTGCATCCGCCAAATGCTTAAATCCAAGTTTATTGACCAGATTCAGGATGTCGGTATTAGACAGCAACACCCTGGTCAACTCGGCCATAGGCGTACCTGTATGAGGCGTAGCAATAGTCACTAAAGCTTCAACCGGCACCTGTGCCGAGGTCACCAGCCAATGCCGCGCCACCACCCCGCCGGCTGAGTGCCCCACCAGAACCAGTGGCTCTCTGCGACGCTGATAAATAAGCTTCAGGTAGTTATTCAAAATGGCTGCCTGTGTCGCAATGGCGGCGGCTGTAGGCAGATTCAGGGTAAACATGATATCTTCCGGGCGGCCCCTCAATTGGGTGCCATTCGCAATACCCGCTGTCGTCATAGTATAATTACCACCATCCACCCAGCCATTGGCCTGTAGCATCGGCGTTACCTGATTAAACCGCCAGTCCATACCCTGAGCCTGAAAGCCGGGAATCATGACGATTGTTTTTGCCCATGCCAAACCCGGTGTGAAAACCAGTGTCAACAAGGGCAGGAGCAAAGAAAGAATGTTCTTTTTCATATTATTCTCCCATCTAAATTCAATTTTGAGTGCTACTATAGACACTCTGATTATCGTTTAGGTCATATTATGTCTATACGTTGTGTCTGTTTTGATTTGGATGACACCTTGTGGGATTGTAGTTCGGTGATTACGCATGCCGAACAGCAACTTTACCAGTGGATTGCCACCCATCAACCGGCTATTGGCCAGCGTTACACAGCCGAAACATTGCTGGCATCCCGCGTCAGTTATACACAGCAACACACTGAATTGCACCATGACCTGGGTGAATTACGCCGTCATTGGCTGAGCGCATTAGCAGATGAAGCAGCACTCACTACAGACTGGGTCGATGATGCGTTTCAACATTTTCTGAAAGCACGCAATGAAGTTAAGTTTTTTCCGGATGTACTGACGCAATTGCACCTGCTGAAACAAGATTATAGACTGGGAAGTATTACTAATGGTAATGCAGACATCGTAAGTGTTGGTCTGGATGGGCTATTTGACTTTTCACATAACTCAGCCGCCGCAGGAGTGAGCAAGCCGGAACCGGCAATATTTACACAGACACTTGAAATGACCGGACTTGAACCCCATCAAATGGTGTATGTGGGCGATGATCTGGAAAAAGATATTATTGGCGCAAACCGTGTAGGATTGCGTACTATCTGGTATAACCCATCCCGGCGGGCGTTAAGCAATGGAGCATCCCCCGACGCAATAATGGCATCATTTGCCGAACTTACTCACCTTGTTCGTTCATTATAATTAATTATCCGGACATTAAAAGCCGAGAGTTAGTCCAGCTTGCCGCAATCATGGAGGTGATTGTCGTGAGCCTACCGAGTCCAATATGCAACATAGCCAACTAGTTAACACTGAATCCCGTGATCTTTCGTCCTGGATTCGTCGTCTCTGGGTTTCAGGTAAACCGGAAGATTGTGAGCTGCTCGAATCCACCATCAAGGTACTGCTGGATCCGGGTCAACATGATGATAATAGCCTGCATCCTAACAGTCTTGATGTGGCAGAAATCCTCTGCAGCATTGAAGTTGACCAAACCACTATTTTCGCTGCTCTATTGTCCGAGCCTTACTTTACGCAGACATTTGAGTCGCATGAAATTGCCGCTAAATATGGCCAGCCAGTCGCTAAACTGTGTGAAAACATGCGGGAGCTGTATCACTTTCGTGAGTGCACCGGCAGTAATCCGGAAACATTCAGCGAAAAACAGCAGGCAGAACAAGTTCGCCGCATGCTGCTGGCCATGATTAAGGATATCCGTGCTGTATTAATTAAGCTGAGCTGGCACCTGCAATACCTGCGTTTACTCGCTCATTATAACATTGGTGAAAAGCATATTTGTGCCGCCCGCCAAACCATGGAAGTTTACGCGCCGATCAGCAACCGGCTAGGCATTAGCCATGTGAAATGGGAGATGGAGGATCTGGCTTTCAGGTTTCAGGAGCCGGAGAGCTACAGAAGCATCGCCAAATCGTTGCAGAAGACCCGTCTTGAACGTGAGGACTACATTAAAGAGTTTCTGGAACTCATCAAAAAAATACTGTACGACGCTGGTATCAATGCCCAGGTGTATGGCCGCCCGAAACACATCTACAGCATCTGGAAAAAAATGAAGCGCAAGGGTGTCGGTATTGCACAACTCTATGATTTACGTGCGATCAGAATTATCGTCGATGATGTAAATACCTGTTACAAAGCCTTAAGCATGGTGCATGAACGCTGGCCACATATTCCGGAAGAGTGGGATGATTATATATCCAACCGCAAACCAAACGGTTACCAGTCCATTCATACCGTAGTCATCGGCCCCAGGGGCCGCCACGTTGAAATTCAGATTCGTACCGAGCAAATGCACCAATTTGCTGAGCTGGGTGTTGCCGCACATTGGCGCTATAAAGAAAACACTAAACAGGATCCGGCGCTGGAACGTGTTGTTTCCTCATTACGCAGGTTATTAGATAGTGACGCTAATGATAGTGAGTTTCTTGAAGACTTTCATACCGAGTTATTCTCTGACCGAGTGTTTATTCTGACACCTAAGGGCCGGGTCATCGACCTTGCTAAAGGCGCCACACCGCTTGATTTTGCCTACGCCATCCACACCAATATAGGCCATCGTTGTCAGGGGGCGAAGGTCAATGGCACCATATCGCCATTGAATTATGAGTTACAAAACGGTGAACAGGTCGAGATTCTGACCAGCAAAGAAGCCAACCCAAAAATGAATTGGCTGAATGACTCATTGGGTTATGTAAAATCCGCGCGCACCAAGCAAAAAATTAATCACTGGTTCCGGCAACAGAATCACGATAAAAACTGTCAGGATGGTAAAGAAATTCTGGAGCGTGAAAAGCACCTGCTCAACCTGCCAAAACTGAAAGCCGCAGATCTGGTTAAACCCTTCAACCGCCAGAGTGAACGTGATGTACTGATTGCCCTGGGCAGGGGAGACATCAGCCCCAAACAGTTGGCTGATACGCTGATTCGTTCGCAGACACAGGAAATTCGTTTTCGTACGGTTAAGAAAAAAGATACCGCTAAAGTTTCAAACATTATCGTCAATGGTGTGGAAGACCTGTACACACAAACAGCTCAATGCTGCCAGCCCGTATTTGGCGACAATATTATTGGTTATATTACGCAGGGCAGAGGCGTTTCAGTACACCGCACCGATTGTGCCAATATCACTCATGTACCCACAGAGCAGCAGAACCGACTGATAGATGTTAGCTGGGGGATGGATTCAACAGATTATGCTGCCGATATTATGGTATC
>CACVAV010000297.1 GCA_902727945.1 uncultured Thiotrichaceae bacterium
TCTCCCAAACCCGTGCCGAAAAAGGCTCAATAACCCCCACCGCCATACCCGCCGCAATCATTGCATAACCGGTATGCGCCGCATCAATATCAATCGTACGCTTTAGCGTAGAGCCAACACTTTCCAGACTCTCACTGATCTTGTTCCAATAATTAGGTTGCTTATCAGAGATAACGGATAACACGGTTTCACCCGCCAAATCTTCCGGTCTGATCACGGTTTTTTTAGCCAGCGGATGATCCGTATGGGCCGCAAACACAAAACGTGCCGAGCCGATATGTTCGCTATTGATACCGATTAAATCCGGTAGCTCCAAGCCAATGCCGATATCAATACTATTGGACTGTAGTCGGGTGATTAAGGGCGCGATATTGTCGGTGTAAATAATGACACGCTCGTCGGGGTGGTACTTTCTATGCTCCAGCAGTACCAGGGGCAGCAAAGAGGAAGCCAGTGACGGCGTGCAGGAGATTTTTAATTGTTTAGGTTGTTTGGTGCGAATCTGTTCGGCTAAGTGCTCTAATTTGTCAAAGCCGAGAAAGCTTTCTTCCACTGCACCAAAAAACTCAAGCGCTTCCGGTGTGGGTTTTAAGCGGCCTTTGCGCCGGTCAAACAAAGCAAAACCCAGTGAATACTCAAGGTCACTGATTAAGCGACTGATCGCCGGTTGGGAGACATTCATTTCAGATGCGGCAGCCGACGTTGTGCCGCATAACATGACATACCTAAACGCTTCTACTTGTCTGAATCGCATCATAGTTTGATAATACAGGGTTATGAGGTATTCCTTAATATGTTTTGATATTAGCCCTTTTGCTCATTAAAGTGAAATGCCGGGACTCACTATCTCACCTAAAAAACGGTAAATTTGATTGAATCGTAGCTATACTCACACACTGCATCAGCTCCCGCCCGACACAACGGAAGCCTGGTTGTTTGAACCCTTCGCAGCGCGCTCAAAGGTCGAACGCGAGTGGGCGAACCGGGGAAAACAGCTCAAGCTACATTGCGCCTATAAATCGTTGTTACATGCCGTCCTTGAAGAAAAATTACTTGAGGGCGAAAAGCAGGTACTCATTCGCTACCCGGTGATTGAAGGCGATGAACCGCAGCGTTTTCGCCTGGAGTGCTATCCGGTCAATGGCTTGTTTGATGGGCAGGTTAGCTTTGAAGCAGTTGAGGCGGTTATTTCTGAGGGTAAGTTACCTTATTACGAGGTGGTGACTGACAGCACACTTCACCGGATAGCAGTTCCGGTTCGTTGGGTCACTAGTCCAACACAAAAGCGCCAGCTTGTAGCTTGTGGCTGGATCATCAACCAGCGGGATGAAGGGCGTTATCTGGCGACCGAGTTTGACACTATTTTTAATGATACCTGCCAGTATTTTTCTGCTATGCCGTTGTCGGCAAACAGTGAATATAAAAATGACGCGCCATTGTTTGAGCGGCTCACGGTATCGGTTAGCTTGCCAATGCGCGATGTGCCACTGGCTGTCGGTAATGAGGCGATCTCATTCATTGAAGCCATGCATGAGGATATTTATTTTTCGGCTTTGGAAATTATCCGTTATCGTTTCAATCGCTCTGTTGGTGACCGTCATCTGGTGATTGGGCAGGTTGTACCCGACATTGTTTATGCTGAACAACCCACCCTGTCAATTACGGTAGAATGCTCACCCCTTAACCATACCGACATTAATGATTCAAGACTAAGCTCAGATTTGGGTCAGCTGGAACATTGGCTTTCCCCGCAACAAATAACCTGTCAACTGACAGAGCTTGCAGGGAGCCGCTTTGGCGTGACCTCACACCAGGGACGGGCGGTATCCGGCAGTGCGGTTATTCATGGTATGCCGGTCAAATTAGCAATATCAGGCGGCCAACATGCGAATGAAAGTAGTGGCATTGTCGCGGCCTTACGGGCTGCGCATACCTTAAAGCAGCGGGGGAATATCGATTTTACTGTGTGCCCGCTTGAAAACCCGGATGGCTATGCATTATTTCGCCAGCTCTGTGAAAACAACCCGAATCATATGCACCATGCTGCACGTTATACCAGTACCGGCAATGACCTGACTTGCGGAACCAGCCATGAATCGCTGATACGTGGTTTAGCGAAAGAGCACTTGCGGGCCGATGTGCACCTTAATTTGCATGGCTACCCTGCACATGAGTGGACACGCCCATTGTCCGGCTACGTGCCGGATGGTTTTACTAATTGGACGATTCCAAAGGGATTTTTTATTATTTGCCGTTATCATTCCGGCTTTGAGTCACACGCAAAGTCATTGCTCGATGTGGCTATCAAAGCCGTTCTGGGTTTTGATGCGCAAAAACAGCAGAATAGTGAGATGCTGAAGCGTTTTTATGACATCGTTGGGGATGGTCAGTTTGAGGTGGCTCAGGGTGTTGTGCCTTATATGATCAGTGAGAACAACGCTACGGATTACCCGATTGAGATTATTACTGAAGCGCCGGATGAAACGGTTTATGGCGAGGCTTTCAGGATTGCCCATGAAAGCCATTACCGGGTGGTTTTAGCGGTGGCTGATGCGCTGGAACATACCGACCTATGATCAGGGTCTCCATGCATCAGCATACCGTGGATGCTTCTTCCTTTATAACGCAGTGTAACCGCCATCAATAACCAGGTTTTCGCCGGTAATCATGCCTGAAGCGCCACTGGTGAGATAAAGCGCGGCATGTGCAATTTCCTGTGGCTGCGCAAAACGACCGACCGGCATTTTACTTTTGAAGATTTCGCCTCTCTCGCCAGCCCAACTACCCTGAGCACCCATTTCAGTTTCAACGACAGTCGGTGAAATAGCGTTAACCGTAATACCATGCTGACCCCATTCCATTGCCTGTACACGCGTCATGCCCAATATGCCAGCCTTACTCGCACAGTAAGCCAGATGCCCGTCAAGTGCTACCAGAGCAGCCTGGGAAGCCATATTGATGATACGACCACTTTTCTGCTTAATCATCTGTTTACCCACTTCACGCGCATACAGAAATGAACCACGCAAATTAACAGCCATCGTTAGATCCCATAAATCAACCGATGTGTCTTCAGCTTTATCTAATGGCCCAATACCTGCACTATTAATCAGAATATCGATATGACCCAGCTTTTCTACTGTGCCGGAAACAATGCTTTTTACACTGTCCTCATCTGAAACATCGCCCACCCAGGAAAGGTGTTGTGACCCAAGGGCGCTGGCTGTTTCGTGCACTTTTTCTATACGATCTACCAGTACCAGCGTTGCACCCCGCTCAGCGTATAGTTCAGCGATACATTTTCCGATACCGTTAGCGCCACCCGTGATTAGCGCGACTTTGCCGCTAAAATCGAATACTTTGTCAAATGAATAATCCATGATGTTTCCTTAAAAATGCGTTAAATGTGGTTAGGCTAATCACTTCCAATAAGGAGCCAGCGCTTCCTGAATATAGGTATAGATAACCGCCTTGTGCCAGGCGATGCCTTGTTTCTCCAAAACATACGCCTGCTCTAACGTGGCGGCAGGTACAAATGCCCGTAATAAAAAGTGATCCGGTTTCATAGCCTGAAGCCTGTCCTGCAAAG
>CACVAV010000298.1 GCA_902727945.1 uncultured Thiotrichaceae bacterium
CTCCCAATAGTCCGCCTACTGCACCGGCAGCAGCACCCGTTAGAAAACCGGCCTTACGGCCATAACGCCCCATAAATAACGAGACCGGCCCGGCCATTAACATGGTCATCAGCATCATGATTGAGATAGGCAGGGTAGCGAGCGCTTTATTGTCAGCCAGAAATGCACCCGCCAGTCCACCGACAATAATAAGAATGGGCATTTGTGCGCCCAGGAACATTTGTCCAAGTACCAGCACTACGACATTTCTTTTTGCGACTTTGTCATCGACCATTTGTAAGTTCTCAGTCATCAATTTAGGGCTGACTATAAGCTGATAAACAATTTGATGCTATGGGTTAGTGGTTTTGCAGCTTCAGGGTGTTACTAATTTTTGAGATAAAAGGTCTCAAAAATTATTTGAAGTCATTAAGTTTTTGAAAAATAAATTTTTTATTTTGGTATTTTTTATTGGTGTTGCTTGAGTAGTAGATTTTTTTACTACGATATTGTATGTTCCGCCCCAAATGAGATAGTCTGATGAAGGATTCATCCCTACAGGAGTGATGGGGATATTTCTTTCCGCGCAAAATCTTAAAAAAATATTCAATCAAAACCACTTAGGAGAGTGCTCAATATGAGTAGCGACCATCAGGATTTAGATCCTCAGGAAACCGGGGAATGGCAGGAAGCGATCGATGTGGTCATCGAACGTGAGGGAGCAGAACGCGCCCGTTATTTGTTGGATAAAACGATTGATACAGCCTATGAGGCGGGTGTGGAGCCGCCGGATAGTAAGACGCCTTATATTAATACTATACCGGTTGATCAGCAGCCTGCTTATCCCGGTGATATAGAAACCGAGCGTAATATTCTGCGTGCGCTGCGTTGGAATGCGACGGCAATGGTGGTTAAAGCCAATCGTAAACCGGCTGAACCCGGTGGGCATATCGCTTCTTTCCAGTCTTCAGCCATTATGTATGAAGTGGGTTATAACCATTTCTGGAAGGGTAAAGATCACCCTTCCGGTGGTGATATGTTATTTGTACAGGGTCACACAGCACCCGGCACCTATGCCCGTGCTTATCTGGAAGGCCGGATTTCAGAAGAACAAATGGACAACTTCCGTGTAGAAGCGGATGGCAAAGGCCTGTCTTCCTATCCTCATCCTTATTTAATGCCGGATTTTTGGCAGTTCTCTACGGTGTCTATGGGGCTTGGCCCTATCATGGCCATTTATCAGGCCCGTTTTTTAAAGTACTTACAAAACAGGGGTTTGGTAGCAAAAGCTGAAAAATTATCAGAGCAGCGTAAGGTGTGGGCATTCCTCGGTGACGGTGAAATGGATGAGCCGGAATCACAGGGCGCAATTGCGTTAGCCTCCCGTGAGAAGCTGGATAATCTGGTGTTTGTCGTCAACTGTAACTTACAGCGCCTGGATGGCCCGGTACGTGGCAACGGTAAAATTGTGCAGGAATTGGAAGGTAATTTCCGGGGGGCTGGCTGGAATGTTATTAAAGTACTGTGGGGTTCGGGCTGGGATAAGCTGCTGAGTAATCCGGTTCATAGTGCTACGCTGAAAAAGGCCATGCTGGAAGTGGTTGATGGTGAATACCAGAACTTTAAGAACCAGGGCGGTGCTTATGTGCGTGAGAATCTGTTCGTTAAATACGGTATAGAAGAGCTGGTCAAAGATATGACTGATGACCAGATCTATTATGATCTGATGCGTGGCGGCCATGATCAGGAAAAGGTCTACGCGGCTTATCATAAAGCAGTGAATACGCAAGACCGGCCGACCGTTATCCTGATGCATACTGTTAAAGGTTATGGCATGGGCGAAGCGGGCGAAGGTATGAATATCAGCCACTCGCAAAAGAAGCTCAGCGCCAGTCAGCTAGGCAAGTTACGTGATCGCTTTGATATTCCGGTGACAGATCAACAGGTTGACGAGGCTGAATTCTACAAGCCTGCTGCTGACTCTGCTGAAATGAAGTATTTGCATGAACAACGTCAGGCGTTAGGTGGGTATTTGCCTAGCCGTGCACAGCAACACGAAACACTGAGTATTCCGGATCTGTCTATTTTTGATGCACTGCTGAAAGATACCGGCGAACGTACGATGTCCACGACCATGGCCATGGTACGGATTATGGTGGCAGTAGCGCGTAATAAAGAAATTGGCCCGCGTCTGGTGCCGATTGTGCCGGATGAAGCACGTACTTTTGGTATGGAAGGTATGTTCCGCCAGGTAGGTATTTATGCGCCTGAAGGCCAGAAATACACCCCGGCAGATTCCAAAGACATCATGCCTTACAAAGAAACTCAGAAGGGTCAGTTGTTACAGGAAGGCATTAACGAAGACGGTGCTATGTCTTCATGGATAGCTGCCGCCACGTCCTATGCGAATAATGGCGTGATGACTATTCCTGTTTACATCTTCTACTCTATGTTTGGCTTTCAGCGTATTGGCGATTTGGCTTGGGCGGCGGGCGATATGCTGGCCAAGGGTTTCCTGATTGGTGGCACAGCCGGTCGTACTACGCTGAACGGTGAAGGTTTGCAGCATCAGGATGGGCACAGTCAGTTGTTTGCACAGTTTATTCCGAACTGTAAATCCTATGATCCGACCTTTGCTTATGAGCTGGCCGTGGTTTATCACGATGGTCTGAAGCGGATGTATGAGCACGGTGAAAATGTGTTCTATTACATCACCACCATGAACGAGAATTACAGCATGCCTGCGATGCCTGAAGGTGCTGAACAAGGCATTATCAAGGGTATGTACAAGTTCCGTGCGGCTGAGGGTAAAGCTAAGCACACGGTACAATTAATGGGTTGCGGTACGATTTTGCGCGAAGTGATTGCGGCGGCTGATTTGTTGCAGGAAGACTGGGGTGTGAAGGCCGCTATCTGGTCAACGCCAAGCCTGAATGAACTGGCACGCGATGGTCAGGATGTACAACGCTGGAATCTGTTGCATCCGGATCAGGAGCCACGCCGGTGCTGGGTGGAAGAGTGTATGGAAGGTACTGAAGGCCCGGTGATTGCTGCGACTGATTACATGAAAATGTACGCGGAGCAGATCCGTCCGTTTATCAGTAATGATTACCACGTACTGGGTACCGATGGTTTTGGTCGTTCTGATAGTCGTCCGGCATTACGCGCTCATTTTGAAGTTGACCGCCATTATGTGACTGTTACAGCGCTGAAAGCTCTGGCTGATCAACAAAAGTCCAGCCGTGCTAAAAACAAGATCACCGCAAAAACAGTACTGGAAGCCATGAAAAAGTACGGTATTGATGCTGAAAAAACCAACCCGTTGTACGCATAGGAGTCGCAATCATGAGTAAAGAAATGTTAGTTCCGGACATTGGCGATTTTGATAGCGTCGATGTTATTGAAATTCTGGTCAGTGTCGGTGATACGATTTCCATTGATGATGAAGTCATCACCCTGGAATCTGATAAAGCCTCAATGGACATTCCTGCTTCGGCGGGCGGTGTGATTAAAGAAATTAAAGTCGCTGTCGGCGATAAGGTTTCTGAAGGCACCGTGATGTTGATTATGGAAGGCTCAGATGAAGCCAGTGTCAATGTGGCTGC
>CACVAV010000299.1 GCA_902727945.1 uncultured Thiotrichaceae bacterium
CAAATTGTCTGGCATCCATAGAGTCATGGAACCACCTGATCCCATCCCGAACTCAGTCGTGAAACGTGGCATCGCCGATGGTAGTGTGGGGCTTCCCCATGTGAGAGTAGGTCAATGCCAGGCTTATTACACTAAGGCCCTGTCAGTATATAATTACTGACAGGGCTTTTTTTATTACAGGTACCAAAGTTTTATCAAAGAGTACTTGTTCAGGCGCTGGCTTTTGTCCATAATGCCTCCCTTCAATGGTGGTCTGCGCTGGTTCTCCCGCGACGATATGCTGTAAATCCTGTCAGGCCCGGAAGGGAGCAGCAGTAGCGGCAGACTCGGGCGCCGGGATGTAGCTGGTGTAGACCGCCACCCTCTAAAAAAGTTATATCAAATTACACTATGTCTATATGAGTTATCAGGTACTCGCAAGAAAGTGGCGACCACAAAATTTTGAACAAATGGTCGGACAACAACATGTCTTGCGGGCATTGTTGACTTCACTTAATGAAAACCGTTTGCATCATGCCTATTTGTTTACCGGCACACGAGGTGTGGGTAAAACTACGATAGCACGCATCTTTGCGAAATCCCTGAACTGTGAAACGGGCATTAGTGCAGCGCCATGCGGTACTTGCCGTAGTTGTATCGAGATTGCAGAAGGGCGTCATGTTGACCTGATTGAAGTGGATGCGGCATCGCGTACGAAAGTCGAAGATACCCGTGACCTGCTGGACAATGTGCAATATGCACCGACTCATGGCCGGTTTAAGATCTACCTGATCGATGAAGTCCATATGCTTTCCAGCCACAGTTTCAATGCACTGCTGAAAACCCTGGAAGAGCCACCGCCTCACGTAAAATTCCTTTTTGCCACGACTGATCCACAAAAATTACCTGTTACGATCTTATCCCGCTGCCTGCAGTTTAGCCTCAAGCGCATGTCGGTTGACATGATTTCGACATATTTGGGCGAGGTACTGAAAGAAGAGGCGGTTGAATTTACTGACCCTGCATTACGTGTTATTGCACGGGCAGCCGATGGTTCAATGCGCGATGCTTTGAGCCTGACTGATCAGGCGATTGTCACTGGTGAAGGTAAAGTACAGGATCAGTCTGTGCAAGACATGTTGGGCATGCTGCCGCATGAACACTTGTTTGCTTTGCTGAAAGCACTACAGGCTAGTGATGCTACAGAAGTGTTGGCAGTTATCGAGGGGATGGCACAGCTGACCACTGACTTTCTTCAGGCTGCTGATAGTTTGATTTCCATGTTGCACCAGTTAGCTATTACCCAAGTGGTTCCCCAGGATGATCTGGATGCGGATTTGAAACAATTGTCAGAACAGATAAGCAGTGCTGATTTGCAGCTTTATTACCAGATGGCTTTATATGGTCGCAGAGATTTACCGCTGAATCCGGATCCACGTTCCGGTTTTGAAATGCTGCTGTTACGCATGCTGGCTTTTCAGCTGGATAATCGGACTAAGACACCACTGCAGAGCAACAGTGAGCCAAAAAAAAAACTTTAAATACTGAAGTTGCTGAATCTATACCTGTATTTGTCCCTTCATCTGTTAACCCACCCGTTCTTGAGCCTGAATTACCTGTTGAAAGAGAGATTCAACCACCTGTCAGTCAGCCTGAACCACCAGCAATAACAGAAGAGAGTCCACCGGAGTTTTTAACCGATAATAAGGTCGACGTTCCGCAATTGCATAATAATGTGGAGGCTCCCGTTGTTGAGGAAGCTGTTCCGGCAGTTGAACTAGAGGAGGAAGGTAGTGATGATGATAATGAGTGGCATAAATTATTAGCAACATTAAAGTTAGGTGGGATGGCCAAACAACTGGCTGAACATTGTTTGTTAAGACAACTCACTGATGACAAAATGTTTTTGCTGTTGGAAATGAGTGGTGTAACGCTAAAGACCCGGTTGACAGAAGAAGCTTTGCAGGAGGCCTTGAGCGACCATTTGGGACGTCCGCTGACGGTTGAGTATGAGGTGGTAGCGGATATTGCAGAAACACCGGCGCAGCGTCGTGTCAGGCAGGGTGAGGAGTTGCAGCAGCAGGCAGAGCAGTCGATAGAAGATGATCCGTTTGTACAGCAATTACGCCGGGATTACGGCGGTATTGTTTTACCTGCTTCTGTCAGGCCTAATAAGATTAGTGAGTAAAAAAGCATGTACAGACTATGTGCGACTGTTTCAGGCACTCTATTTGTGGTGGACTTTATCAGTTAAATGTATCTGACATGCTGCTTATAGTAGACTCCGGAATAATTAATTATTGAAACGAGGAATACCCGATGTTGAAAGGCGGCTTAGGCAATATGATGAAACAAGCGCAGAAAATGCAGGAAGATATGCAGAAAGCGCAGGAAGAAATCGCCCTGATGGAAGTAACCGGTCAGTCTGGTGGTGGTTTGGTGAGTGTAACGATTATGGGCACACATGAGTGCCGTCGTGTACAGCTTGATCCATCGTTGCTGGAAGATGATGATAAGGAAATGATTGAAGATCTGGTAGCTGCTGCATTTAATGATGCAGTACAGCGCCTGGATGCTACTACTAAAGAGCGGATGTCAGGTGTGACTGCCGGGATGCAATTGCCGGGTGGCATGAAGATGCCGTTTTGATCCGTATATTTTGAGAAATATTGGATAATGAGTGAGTCCTCTCTGCTGAAAGAACTAGTCGATGCCCTGCGCTGTTTGCCGGGCGTTGGTGCGCGCACCGCGCAACGTATGGCTTTCCATTTGTTGGAGCATGATCGCAGAGGTGGTGAGCATCTGGCGCAAACTTTGGCTGATGCGATGCAGAAAGTGAAACATTGCCAGCGTTGCCGGACGCTGACTGAGCAGGACGTTTGCCGCTTGTGCAGTAATCCGGGACGTGATCCCGCTTTATTGTGCGTGGTTGAGCATCCGTCTGACGTGGTGGCCATTGAGCAGGCAACGGGTTATCGCGGTTTCTATTTTGTGCTGGGTGGGCGCTTATCGCCTCTGGATGGTATCGGGCCGGATGATATAGGCTTGGATGTGCTGGAATTGCGTCTGGATGAAGGTGCTGTGCAGGAGTTGATTCTGGCGACTAATCCAACAGTGGAAGGTGAAGTCACCGCACACTATATCAGTGAGTTGGCTGCAAAACGTGATATAGCCACCAGTCGGATTGCACATGGTGTACCGGTGGGTAGTGAGTTGGAATATGTGGACAGTGGTACGCTGTCGCACGCTTTTGAGGGACGAAGGAAGTATTAATGAGTGATTGCCTGTTTTGCAAAATTCGTGATGGTGAAATCCCGTCAACCAGGGTTTATGAAGATGATGACGTTATTGCCTTTAATGACATTAGTCCAAAAAACCAGCTGCACGTTTTGGTTGTGCCGCGCAAACACATCTCAACTATCAATGATATTGAAGAGACGGACACTGCGCTGATCGGAAAAATGTTTCTGGCTGCGAAGAAAATTGCGGCAGATGCCGGTTATGGCGACGGGTATAGGGTGCAGATGAATTGTGGTGAGAAAGGCGGGCAGGTTGTGTTCCACATCCACCTGCATGTTATGGCCGGTGCGCGTACTGCTCCTTAAGCTACAGCCAGCTATTTTCTGTCACTCAAAAAAATGCGGTCATGTTTATGGCCGCATTTTTATTGTCTGGGTAATATTAGTTGTCAATTAAGCGGTTTAGCTGAGCGTCGATAATATCCTCATATACGGCGTTATCATCACTGAAATAAACCATGCCCGATGCTAATTTACTGGCCAGAATAGCGTATTTCACCTTCTCCGGTAAGCGGTCGAGTCGCTGGCTGAATACCTTATTCTCGCTTAACAGCACAGGCATGTGTTGTAACATGGCTTTCTGATAACGCTCACCTTGAATCAGCTCAGGCTTGGATTGGAAAAAGTCGAACATCTTTGCATAATGGTTATTAATCTCATAACTCAGTTGGTTGGAGATTTCTGTATAAGCTAAACTTTCACCAGCCTGTTTATGGCGTTGAATAATCAGGTTTGCTTCCTGTTCTGCCATGCGGTTTAAAATGTCGATAACATCACTGACGTAGCGCTCCTTATTGCTGAGAAACTCATCTTCATCCAGCATCAGGTTGGCAATGATTTCATAAGAGGATGAAATAACACCACACTTATTGGCAGATGCATCGCGCATAATAACGATGCCACGATCTTGCAGAGCTATCCGTGCGTCGGGAGTGATAAATGAGTTTGCGCCTTCAACAATAACCTGTGCGCTGGGTTTACCTTCCTCATTGAAGAACTGCTCCGCATTGTGTGCTGCGATGGTTTCCGGGCGACCACCGGCCGGGATAAACAAGTCGGCTTCGACGGTAAATACCAGGCTGTTGTAGGTTTTATAGAATTCATCATTTGAAATCCATTGATCTTCCAGCCCACTCCCGGTTTTAATCTGTTTTTTATACAGTGTTTTGATACCATCCTGACGTTGTTGATTACGATAAATGATAAAGCCGCCTTCGTGTAATGCTTCTGGATCATAAGCATCAAGATCACTCTGTAATACAACGGCAGACAGGGCATCTCTATCCAAACCGTCCGGATCAAAAATGGCACCACTCCCGTCGACGATCAATTTAATCTGCACTTTCGGGCAGCGCTCCAATAACAGACGCATGCCATTACCCGCGACATCACCGTTCGGGCCACCGGTAAATTTCACGCTAAATTCATCTTTGTGCATGTCGATGCCGATGACTGCTTTCATGGTCACTTCT
The DNA here is from genome assembly GCA_902727945.1 of uncultured Thiotrichaceae bacterium. Taxonomy (GTDB): domain Bacteria; phylum Pseudomonadota; class Gammaproteobacteria; order Thiotrichales; family Thiotrichaceae; genus Thiolinea. The sequence goes on from CACVAV010000299.1 coordinate 4,751, forward strand.
GCAAAACGAATGACACCAATGGAGGTCACACCGTAGTCTTTGTGATTGATGCCCACCTTCTTGCTGGACATAACCCCTGTGCCTAATACATAACCACGCTGAGCAGCCTGTTGGGCGATTAGCTCAATCATGACATCATGCATATTTTCATCAGGGCCTAGTTCAATAGGCTCATCTTCGCCGTAATAATCGACAACCATCGGGTCTTTAGCGTTGCCGTTTTCAGTGATAAAGAGATCAAGGAATGCGTGTATAAAGCCGAACTGTAGTTTGTATAAATATTGTAAAACAGCAGGGCGCTCTATATCCGGGCGGGTATTCAGGATAGCGACCATTTTTGAGCCACCTTCATAAATATCTTTATTTTTCAGGTGCTGCGTATGGGCCAGAACATAGTTTTCTTTGAAGATGGTGTTGGCACTATTCACGTAGTCATCGTGGCCCTGTGTAATCAGGGTACGCCAGCCGCCACGGGCAATATCAGAGAAGCCGATGTGGTAACCTGAGCCGCTGCGTCCAGAAAAGAAGGTGATTCTGAACGGACGATCTGCCGGTAAATCAGCCGTGAACTCAGCGTCCAGTTCGTCAAGATAAGCCGGATCAAGGCGGAAAGCTAAGGCATGTTTTTCATCAACGAAAAAGTTAGTTTTCAGGCAGTTACTAATGAAGCTGACCGCACACTTAAAAATGGTGCGGCGCGTTTGGTCAAGGAAACGTCGTCCGGTGTTGAAGTTGTCTGCTAATTCCGATACTTGTTCCAACAGGTCATTGTAGGCGGATTCACGATCTTCCAATCCCGGTTTGAAGCGGGCATAGAACAGCTTGACTAATTGTATGCTGACGTTGGGGTGGTTATGGAAAGCGCGTTGAATATCTTCAGGGTCAAAGCGTTGTGGGTTGCTATGTGCCAGATTGGTGTGGACAAAGGTGATCATCGCTTTGACTAAGCTGGCATCCGGGCCATTCATCACCCCGTTGGCAACCAGATTGTGGAAGCTGTTGGATGATGAAGAGAGTATCTGTGTATTGTAAAGCTCATGCTTTAGCTCAGTGAGGCGTTCAGAGTCAGTTTGCAGTGAGCTACCTGCCTGTGAGTTGACATAGAAAGTGGCCAGAAAATTAGGGTATATGCCATTACTCATGGTCAGCGTATAAGAGCGCCTGACTTTAATGTTTAAGCGTTTGAATACTTCCATGATCTGTAGCATGAAAAAATTGTGCTGCGGAGGATTACTGACCCCAAATAAAATACGTGTGTCCTCATCTGTATTCGTTGTTTCAATCGCATTAATATCGAGATGGATACCGCCATTTTCTTCAGTTTCCTGATGTAGGTGCAGAACCCGGGCAATTCGTTCCGGATGTGATACCCGGACATACGAAGGGTTGTTTATCCAGAGTAGTCTCAGGTACGCCGCTAAATTATCTTTATTAAAGTCAGGCGCGATTTTATCCAGTTCAGCTTCAACTTGTGTGATGATTTCGGGAGGCAGGTCATCACAGTTATCATTTTCAATCAGTGTTGCAATATCACTGTCAGATTTTCGGTTGTAATCAAAACGTAAAATCTCCAGATAGTGCCGGCTCTCCGGTAAACACTGGAGCGATGTATTTATTTCTGAGTAGGATAAGTTGTCACGGCGTTTGATAACGCTGAGTGTTTCGTATAAAGAACCCGCACCACTGGCTTGCGCCAGCAGTAAACGTTCGGCGCTGTCTGTTAAACGTAAGTAAGGTAGTCGGTGAATCCGGTTAAGGGCGCTGGCTAAAACAGCCAGCGACTCGGTTTCATCCTGATTAAAGCTGAAGAAAAACGGGTGCATGGCTGCTTGTAGCCATTCAAGGTTACTATCTACTTTGGACTCATGTCCCTGAATGGTTGCTTTAACTTCATTAAGCACTGCTTTTATTTGACTATCTTCCATAGCGATTCTCCTTTGAGGATATGATTTTTTTTAGATGTATGTAGCTAGTTGTATCACTTTGTGTCAGTAATGCATAGGCACAGATGGGAAATGAGTATGGATACGATGGTTCAGGCTTGGAGCAGGTATTTTGCTGTCAGGTTTTCTGTGGCGAATGATAGCAATGATAATTTGGGGGGATAGGTGCAAAGGGTGATGTGTAAAGTGATAGATGCATCATGTCACCGACGGGATGTTTACCCCGCCGGAACAGTTTAACTGCATTTTGAGTTGATGATTAAACGCCGGGGCATTGCTTGCCAGTAGCTTCTTTCTTCAGTTGTTCGACTGCTTTGAACAGACGTTGAGCCTGATCATTCTTTCCCTCTTTTGAACGCAAGACGGCCTGTCGATTTAATTCTGTTATCTTCTGTGTGATTGTCTGGCAGGATTGCTGTGAGGCTGTTGTCAGAACAGATGGGCGCGCCGGAGTCGGTGCTGCCGGGCGATTCGCTGCGGCTTGTTGCTGGGCGCGGCGCTGCTGAGCTGCTGCTGCCTGTTGTTGGGTGGCGCGTTGCTGAGCAGCACGCTGTTGAGCCGTGCGTTGCTGAGCTGCCCTTTGTTGAGCTTGGTAAGCCGCCCGTTGTTGAGCTATCAATCTTTCTCTGGCATTTGTGGGTTGTGGGCGGTTAGCGGCGGCTCGTTGCTGTTGTTGGCGACGTACCTGAGCTAAGCGCTGCTGTTCTTGTTGCTGAGCCTGGCGACGCCGGGCTGCCAGCTGTTGTTGCTGTTGTTGTTCGCGACGACGAGCTTCAGCCTGGCGCTGTTGTAGTGTCCGGGGTGTTGCTCTTGGTGTTGCTGCACGATTTGCCCCCGCCGGTTGTGCACGCCGGTTATTGCTGGCTACCCGTGAGAGGCGGTTGGATGCCGCAGCGGTACGCCGTGCCAGCGCTGCGCTACCTTGCTCAGGTGCCGGGCCGGGTGTCATGCTGCGATAACAGTAATAGGAAATGCCACAGTTAACGGCATAGGCATTGCTGCTGGTTAAGGCGGTAACAACCAGCCCGGCTACCAGCATCAGGATTTTGTTGTAGCTCATGAAAAATTCCTTCGTATTTTATGGATCAAATTGGCCAGATGGGTGGTGTGTTTTGATCGGGGATTCGTGTTGGACTCTTAATGTTTCGCAGAGTTTAGCAAAATACAAATACTTAAGCAGCAAGACAGCTATTTTCGGTGAATTAAAAAATGACCATCTTTTGCAAGGAAGCCATTTTTCATTTCAGTGTGCGTCAGTGTGCGGTGATTCTGGATTTAGTGGCCGCAATCGCCATGAGCATCATGGGCATGGCCATGTGTTAACTCTTCTGCTGTTGCTTCACGTACATCCAGTACTGTCACATCAAAATGCAGTGTTTCACCCGCTAACGGGTGGTTGCCATCAATAGTGATGGTGTCACCTTCCACTGCCGTAATTGTGATGACTTGTTCGCCCGCATTAGTTTGGGCATTAAACTGGGTACCCGGCACCAGTTGAGATGGATTAACATCACCAAACATGTCTGCTGAGACCTGCTGAGTCAGACGCTCATCATGGACACCATAAGCATCTTCGGGCGGAATAGTGACTTCAAGTTTGTCACTGGCCGTCTTGCCGACTAAGGCAGTTTCCAGTCCGGAAATAATATTGTTCGCGCCGTGCAGATAAACAAAAGGTGATTCGGTCGTTGCCTCATCGAGGATTTCACCTTTGGTATCGGTAAGTACATAACTAAGGCTGGCAACGGAGTTTTGGGCAATTTGCATTTTTTGTCCTTGGCTAACAACAACTATCGGGGAAGTTGTCTTTATGTGTTTTATAGCGGTCACTGTTATCCGGCGCTGTTTTGAAGCGACGATGTGTCCATAAATATTGGTCGGGGAATTCCCGTACCTGCTGTTCGATCAACTGATTGATGCGTAATGTGTCATCGGCTACTGACTCACCGGGGAAGTTTTCCAGTTCCGGTAAAAAACGTAATAAATAACCATCACCATTTCGCACAGTGAAGAAGGGTATCACTTTTGAGGTACCTATGCCTGCTATGCGACTGGTGGCAGTATTAGTCGCCGCTGCTATGCCGAAAAATGGTACAAACAGGCGGTTTTTCTGCTTAAAGTGTTGATCCTGAGCGTACCAGACGGCATGACCTTTTTTCAGGCTTTGTAACATCGTGCGAATACGCGTACGTGGAATAGCTTTGCCATAACGTTTGGCACGTAGCTTAGCGACCAGTTGTTCGATCACCGGGTTTTGATGGGGACGATAAACAACATGCAGAGGCAGGTGAGGAGCCAACATGCGTCCCCCTAATTCCAGACTGGTGAAATGTGCACTGAGTAGAACAACACCACCGGTTTCTAAGGCTTTGTGTAAATGTTCTATGCCTTCCAATTGTGTTAGTTTTGCCAGCTTTTTTTCATTGCCCCACCAGCTCATGGCTGTCTCTAACAGGCCTTGTCCGAGTGAAACGAAGTGCTGGCGGTTGAGTTGTTGGCGTTCTTTATTACTGCGTTCAGGGAAGGCCAGTTCAAGATTGACACAGCAGATGTGGCGGCGTTTTTTTAGGAAGTGATGCATCAACAGGCCGAGCCATTTCCCCAGGCGCATTTGTAGTGACCAGGGGAGCTGGACGATTAGCCATAGGACGCCAAGACCTAGCCAGGTTGGCCAATAGCGTGGGTGTAAGTTGTTATTCATTGATCAGACCAAGGTACTGTCGTGTGATGACTTGTGACGTAAATTTTTCAGGCATCGTTATTTTGAATAAATCAGGTGTAGTTGAAACGTCATAAATTTTTTTGGCCAATTCAGTTTCATTATCAGTAGCTACCAGATTATTTTTCGGCAGAATTTCTCCGGGGCCGGAAGGACAGTCTGTACTAATCACCGGAACATCAAGTACAAGTGCCTCCAGTATGACCATGGCTAAACCTTCATAGTCGGACGACAAGACCATCGCAGTAGCTCCGGCAATAATCGGGTAGGGGTTGGCATGAAAGCCCGCAAAAATTACCCGGTGTTTTATGTTGAGTGCTTGTACTAATGATTCTGTTTGCTGCATCAGAGGCCCCTGTCCTACTAATACCAGTTTTAAAGGGCTATTGCTTTGAGCATAAGCTCTTATTAAACGATCGTGCCGTTTAGCTGATTTAAACTTTCCAACATGGATAAGGTATGGAGAGGAGAAATCAATAGGATTTGGTTTGTTGGCCGAGCTTTGAATAAAATCAACATCAACAGGGTTATAGATATGTCTGACTTGAGTGTGATCGGGTAACAAGCGCTTTAAATCGAGTAAAACACCCTGGCTGACACAAATAACAGGCTTTTTCTTATAAATATTAATTACCTGATCGATGTCGGATGGCTTTCCGTTTGATGAGCTGTCGGTAAATTCCTTGCTAATTGTATTGTGAACAATCAGATGCGTATTGGGTAAATGGCTCCCGGACATTATCCGGTCAGCAGGCAGAAGGTTAGATAAAACCAGGTCTGGTACAGAGCCAATGCATCGGGTAATAAATCTGTCCAGAATTTGGGTCAGCAGTTTTGCCCGCCATTTGCGTGGAATCCAACGCCAGTATTTCATTGGGAAAACATGAGTCGTTAGCATGTTTCTTGAGGGCAACTCATGAACACTCTTAAAGCAAACTATATGACACTGATGACCCTGGCTAATGAGTTCATCAGCCAGTGTGATCATGACGCGCTCAGCACCATTACCTTTAAGGTCATTGATGATAATAGCAATAGTTTTCATGATGGAAAATCTTCAGCAATCAGTTCGATTGAGCGTTTCGTGCTTTGATGCAGAGTAGATAATTGTCTCCATCCCATTCTGAGTTGCGAGCTTATGCGCCGAACCTTGAAGGCAAATGCACCGCTGGACTGATTTGCAATGGATACCGGTTTTACTTCGCTTGAGATGGCTGACTTGGTTTGAGTGCTGTTTGTTATATTGTAATGCTTGCATTGGTCGAGCTGGATTATGGCAGCAGGTTCGACCTGATAAGCGTTTAACTCGTACGCACTGGATATGAATGCATCAGCTAGTGCCGGGGCAACCGTTCGTGCTTTATTGAGTAATTTTTTTGCGCCTGATGGCCACAATACGTAGCCCGCCGCGCCGGTGCGATCCTGATACAGTTTGAATAACTGATGATCTTTGGTTAACGTTTCACCCTGTTTGGCTACAATTTTTTTTCTACCACGGACTTCCAGGGTCACTAAATCGCAGAACCGGCAATTGACTAAAGTGCTTAATAGCGTAGGAACATGCCGGGAAAGCAAAGCATCGTCTTCCAGAATTAGGGTGGGTTGATTGTCTTTCAGCACAGTCTCCCATGATTGCTGATGGCTGAGATAACAAGCCAGCTCAGAGCGGCGCAGTGATCTTTCCCATCCCTGTGACATGGATTGATAAGTACTGTCCTCTATATCATTGACAGAAACGGCAGGCAAAATTTCAAAGTCTAATCCTAACTGTTTCAGTTGCTCCTGCTGAAAAATACGACGATCAGTAGAGCCAGCTAAGTTAATAACAAGAATTTTCATTGCGCTGCTCACCACCAGCGGGTTTTATCGCGCGTATGACGTTGGCGAAAACGTTGGTACACAGTATCTTGATGTTGCAGGCGATTGAAAATTTCTGCGACCAGTGAGCCTGTTGAGTGCAAAGCCGAAATACTATCTATCCGCCAGCGCATATTGCGTAGCGTATCATCTGTACCTACTGCAAAAGCTGAAGTTCCATCGAATAAATCGACTCGCTTTGAAGTTAGCTGAGCTAGTCGTTCAGCGTTGTCAGGCACAGTTTCAGTACCCTGAAGGTAGCGCTCCGTTTCCTGCATCTTAACCGTATTCGCCAGTAGCGAAGCACTCAATGCTAGTGCTCGTTCTGTCGGATTGTCAGAATAATCAGCGAAGGTATCTGCTGCCGAGACCAGCCAACGGGTGTTTAGCTGGCTGCATAACCAATCTTTTTCCGTTTCCCATAGTTTTGTGAACTGCTGAAAATGTTCATCTACTTTGTATTCACGACGTATCAGTACGATCAGGGATGCGTGTACGTAGAGTAATTCTGGTTGTCCCGCAAACTCTTCCCTGAGGTTTAATAAATGCTGTTCCACATCTTTTTCAGCACCGTGTGTGTAATCAGGTGTAGTGCCTTCAATATATCGGGCTTTTAATGCTGAAAACTCATTGTTTAATAGTGCACTGCTGGCTTTGCCTGCGCCGAAGCGTTTACGGTGCTGATTAAATGAGAGCAAGCGCTCGATACGGGATTTCTTACGGACTGACATCAATTTTATTCCTGCCAGTACTGACTAATCCAGGCGGTTGGTCTGACAGGGCGATACCATTTATGCGTAATGCCCTGAATAGCTTCATCGGGTTCCGGATGCCCGTGAAAGATAATGATCTTGGCCCCTTCCGGTATTTTTGCATCAATAAAATGGTTGAGCGGCCATTTTTGCATACAGTGGTATTTAAAACTGGGGCACCAACTTTCCGGCCAAAACGTCAATTCACCGCGTTCGTGGATTTCTTTAGACAAGTAAGCCTGTTCATTGCGGTGTTGCTGTTGAATGATGGCGAAGTTAGTTTGAAATTTTTCGAGAATCTCAGCGTAGCGACCAATCTTAAAACGATAAACAGAAGAATTACCGATCATTCTTTTCCTGAGTTTAGCATCACGGATAATGGCAAATTCAGCGGGGTATGAAAATAACGCATCAATATTGCTGACAATTACTACATCCAGATCCAGAAACAAGGCTTCTCCGCTTAAACCGCCCAATCCGTTTTGCAAAGTGGTCAGCTTATTCCAGCCTCGCTCCGGTGCTCCGGCGGGCAGATCAAGCACAGGCAGATCAAGAATCAGAACAGCGGGGTCAATACCCTGAGCATCATCAGTGAAACACACCAGTTGAAAGGGCAGGGTAAGATTACGTTTAATCATGCCATAGAGCTTGTTGACGTATTCAGCGCCGTATTTGTTACCCCATTTCATACAGATAATATTGACGGATTGTTCCATAGCTATTCTTTTGCACGGGTATATGGTCAATTAATGAGGGGAAAGCATACACGCTACAAAGGGGTAAAACCAGCTTATGACTGTCTTGCCTTGTGTCTATCCATCTCTACACTCCTGTGCATTATCCGGATCACGACGGGTGTGTTCGTTCACAAATGGCATCCGGTTCGTCCAGACATAGATGGAGCCGGTACTAAAGGCACATCCGGATAAATCGTATCGCGCAGGCCATGAATAAACTGTAGGGTCTTCAATCCATCAAACCAACCCATGAGTTGTGCATCGAACTGTTTTTTTGTGGTACGTTGTCTTTGCTGTTTGGTGATGAAGCCAGTCAATCCGGCTTGTAATAAGATCTCACCACTATTACCCGGTAACTCACTGAGCCACGTAGGTAAGTCATCCAGTGATGCCCATAGTTTATCAAAATGCTGTAGTACTTGCCTCAGCACGACAAAAGTTTGCGGGTGGTAATAACAGAAAGGTTTTCCTTGTGCTGTTAGTTGCATGATATTGGCCGCAGACATGCCGGTGCCGAAAGGCACGCGTTCTGATAATCTGGCTTGTAATTGAATCGTGGTTTGTTCTATCCGGCCTACTTTTCCGGATTTAATTAATTTGTTTAACAGGTAAAAATCTTCTCCGGCAGCGCGTTTCGGAAAGCCGCGCACATTGGCGTAAGCTGTTGCTTTGAAAGCCAGCGTACTGCCAATGGTGAAATGTGCATAAGGTGATCCGGCGTTTTTAAGACCATTCACGTAATAGTGCATAGCTTGCTGATAAATCAGAGTGGCTTCCTGTACTTCTGATTCACCGCCGACATGCTCAAAGGCATAACAGGCTGCAACCCATTCGGGGTTCACTTCAGAAAGCACGGAAAAATAATCATCCGGCAATAAGGCATCAGCGTCTGTTGAGCAAATCCATTTGCTGCTAATAATGTCTTTGGTGATTAATGCCAGTGCGATGTCGGTGCCTATTTTGCGGGCTAGTCCTACGCCGTATTTGGCTGGGAGAGGAGTGTTGAAGCGGTTTATTAGTAGGAGGTCTCCGTGTTGTGCGAGGTTTAAATCCCCTCCGTCTCCCCCATCTCGTTTTTTCAAAAACGAGAGAATACAAAGGGGAGTGCCTTCCAGTAACAACACATCCTTGCTGGAGGATTTCCCCCTTTGTAAAAGGGGGAACGAGGGGGATTTTGCTGTCCCGGCAATCAGAGTTAAATTCTCTTGCTGCCAAACAATTTCCCCACATGAAACCGCATCCTCAAATAACTGTTGCTGTGGTGCGAAATCTGTTTGAGTATCTGGCTGATTCACCACCAGAATCAATAACACATCCCGTTGAAACCAGTCTGACTGTAGGGCCCGCTGTAGAAATTCACTACTTTCCTGATAAGCCGGAATTACCACTACATGTTGGTAGTGTCTGTTGTCATCCGGCCAATGATTGATAGCGGCTGTTTCAGGTTCTGCGTAACGTTGTAAATATTGTGTGACCGCTTTTGTGGACATGCTTAATGCAGTGCAGCACGTAACGGCAGCTTAGCGCAAATGGCCGCTTCCTCATTCAATAACTCATCCAGTCGTTGATCAACATCCTCTTTGCTAAAATAACGCTCTGCCAGCTCTATAAAAACGTGGCTATGTTTGGCTTCAGATTTTGCAATCGCCTGATAAAACTGTTTTTCTTTGCCAGCAGGCAAAGCATCTGCTACCAGTTGGAAGCGTTCATAGCCCCGTGCTTCAATGATGCCTGCGATCAATAGTCTGTCCAGCATGAAAAACTCCGTGCCTTGGCGGAATAATTTACGTAGCTGGTTGATGTAAGGATCTTTTTCATCAGCACCCATAATAATGCCGCGTTGCAGTATCAGTTTAACGACTTGCTTGAAGTGCACCATTTCTTCAACAGCGAGGTCGGTCATTTCCCGTACAATATCAGTCTTGTCGGGGTAGTGAGACACCATTGATATAGCCATGCCGGAAGCTTTTTTTTCAGCAGCTGCGTGATCCATTAAGAACGAATTAAAATCAGCCAGCACAGTGTCTGTCCAATCTGCGGGTGTGGTGTATCTAAGGGTTAGCACAGGTTTTTGCTCTCAGATAGGATGAGGTTTATTTATTCAGCCATTCTATAACAGTTGAGAACTCAAAGAAAATCGTCAGGATTTAAAGCAACCGGGCGTCTGATGCTTTCACCCCGAATGCTCATCTGGTACATCATTGCCCGAAATTGTGACGATATACGCCGTTTATGGAAGCGGATCTGCGCCATAAAACTAACATAACTGGGTTGTTCATCTTCGGCGTTGATAGTCGTGGTCGTTTTTACGCTGCTAATGACGTCATAGGTTTCGCATTGATCCAGCTGGATGACAGCAGCTGGTTCAACCTGATATTTTTTGAGTTCGTAGGTGTTGGCGATAAATTCGTCCGCTGGCCCCGGAGAGACTGTCTTGGCTTTTTCCAGTAACTGTTTGGCACCGGATGGCCAGATGACATAACCTGCGGCTCCCTGCTGATCCTGGAACAAGGGTAACAGTTTATAGTCACCAAGCAGGTTCTGAGCGGCTTTCCCTACCGTTTTATTTTTCCCGCGCACCTCAAGGTTAACAATGTCACAGTCTGTTCTGTTTTCCAGCGCCTGCAATATGCCGGGGACGTGGCGGGATAACAAGGCATCGTCTTCAAGAACCAGTACCGGTTGGTTGCGTTTGATCACCATTTGCCAGATCTTATGGTGGCTGAAGTAGCAGGCGACCTCAGATCTTAGTAGCGGCCGCTCCCATCCGAGAACAAGGTGATAATGTACTTGTTCATGAACATAATTAGTCGAGACTGCCCGGATGATTTCATGGTCAAGACCCAGACGTTTGAGTTGCTCTTGCTGGAACTTCAAGCGATCCGTGGAATCAGGCAGATTAATAACCAGTATTTGCATGTGGCCCTTTACTAAGCAGCATGGCAGGTGCTATCGGCAGGTAAAGCCCATTCCACAGAAGATCTGAGATTTAAAATGCTGAATAACCTTTGCATGCGTACCTAAATCTGTTGTATTTTTATCAAAAAACGTAATAAATAACTGAGATGATGGAGAGTACACCCAGAAATAACCAAAAACCAGTTCGTATGGATAGAATTCTTCTATTTTGATAAGGGGAAGGGAGCCGGATTCCATGGTGTACTACACGAAAGAGACCAATCTGCGTGAAGCTTAAGTACTATTGTCAGGTTTCCCGGTTCCCTCCAAACCGTTATTTATTATTCTTTTTATGCTGTGTTGCTGTTGCGGCTTAGTAAAGTGCTTCAATTATGTCCATCCTTTCCTGACTGTAGGCTTACCGGCTATGAAATAAGTGGTACAAAACCAACTAAAGTAACGGATGGAATTTCATAAAAATAAGCCGGGCATGGGCCGTGCATGGTATGTTCGGCTGAGTGGCCTGATTTTAAAGGAGTATGGCATGTTACAAATCAACAGCGTTGCAGCCGGTAATGCGATCAATTGGTATCAGTGTGGCTGGAAAATATTCTCAATGGATAAGTTGAATTGGGTGCTGATGACACTGGTATTTTTTGTCATTGTGTTTGCACTTGGGTTTATCCCTTTGCTGGGTATGATTGCTGTCTATTTGTTATTACCATTGTTACAGGCCGGTATGATCAGTGCGGCGGATAAAGCCGGGCGTGGGGAACCTATCGATGTGGGTGACCTGTTTATAGTATTCAAAATGAAGGAAAAACGTAATACGTTGCTTGCTTTAGGCGGGATTATGTTGGCGACTGTAGTGGCGGTGATGGTGTTCAGCCTGCCTTTCATTGGGGGCGGTGTACCGATTGATATGAGTGAAACACCCACTGACGGTACGGCAGTCTTACCTGTTATGGGTGCTGGCGGTTTGCTGTTTGCTGTTACCGCAGGCCTGCTGATGGCTATGATGTTTTTTTATGCGCCTGTTCTGGTGATACTGCGTGATATGGGGGCAGTTGATGCTATTAAAACCAGTTTTGCCGGCACCTGGAAAAACGGGTTGCCCTTTGTTATTTTCATGCTGGTTTATATTGCTCTTTCGGTTGTTGCTGCTATCCCGTTTGGGTTAGGGTTTCTGATACTGCTACCGGTTGTGGTGGCGGCGAGTTATTGTAGCTACAAGGATATTTTTGCCTGACCTCGCCATGTTCATGTTTTTTATTATTATGATGTCTGTAGCAGGAAGTGGCTTGTCGTATGATAACAACAGGCTGCTTTGTTGCTGATGAGTTGGCGACGATTTTTATACACCTGCATCATCTACTTACTGCTGCCGGTGTTGTTGGGGCGCTTGCTGTGGAAAGGGCGAAGCAATAAAGCTTACTCTCAACGTTGGTCTGAACGTCTGGGTTTTGTCTCTGTCTCCGGACAGGACAAGCGATCAGGGCAAACAAGTCTGCCTGTCATTTGTTTGCACGTGGTTTCTGTGGGGGAAGCCATGGCGGCGCGCCCTATGGTTGAGCAGTTACTGGTTCAGTTTCCTCAGTACAGGCTTTGGGTTACCTCAACTACACCCACTGGTTCCGATACCGTCTTGCGCTTATTTGGTGACAGGGTGGAGCATAGCTACTTACCCTACGACACACCAGGGGCAGTACGGCGTTTTATTGAGCGAGTGCAGCCTGCACTGCTTCTGGTGATGGAAACTGAAATCTGGCCAAATCTTTTTGCAGCCTGCGTTTATCAGCGAATTCCTTTGTTATTGGTGAATGCCCGACTTTCCGGGCGTTCCGTACGGCGTTACCAACGATTTCTCGGTTTAGTCAGTGAAACGTTACAGCGGGTGACTAAAGTTCTGGCAAGAGGAGAGCAGGATGCCGAGTACTTCCGATCACTGGGTGCACGAGCGATGTCAGTTGAAGTAGTGGGTGATATTAAGTTTGATGTGGTGGTTGATGAGCGTATTCACCAGCAAGGTCAGAGGTTACGGACAAACTGGGGGCAACGTCCGGTGTGGTGTGCTGGCAGTACGCATGAGGGTGAAGATGTTTTATTGCTGGAAGCTCACCT
>CACVAV010000300.1 GCA_902727945.1 uncultured Thiotrichaceae bacterium
CGAATGGCCGCAATCCGATTGCTGTTATTGTACCATGCCACCGTGTGATTGGTAGCAATGGCACATTGACAGGTTATGCCGGAGGGCTGGAACGTAAGGCTTGGTTATTGAAGCATGAAGGAATTACCTTACTTTAAACCCAAGACCGTAGCAGGACTGCTAAGAACTATCACTGGATTCCAGCTAATTCCTTTTCAAGAATAGCCATCTCTTTGTTTATAATTTCTTTCTGACGATAAGCAAGATCCAACGCTTTGACACCACCTTTGCCCTTACCTGATTTTATAGCACCGATTTGTTTTTCAATCGCCTCTAACTCAGCCTCTTTACTTTGAATTTCCTGCTTCTTAGCATAACGCTGCTTACCCTGTTTGTACCCATCAGAAAACGCTAGTTTCAGCCCTGGTTTCTTACAAATACCACCAATAGATTTATTATTCTCACCCGCCTCAACACCATTGTTATAGGTACAATAAGATTTTTCACCTTCATTGTATCCCTGCATGTACTGAGCCTGGTTTGGCTTGACGCCTGTTTTAGCACAGGATTTTGCATGGTCACCTAATAATACCGAGTCACCATTAGCCCCGTCATTGAAGCCAACATCTCTCCAGTTAGCGACTTTACATTCTTCTTTACTCATGGTTGCACAACCACTCAGTAACACCGAAGCTATAATCAAAGGGAGTATTTTCATTCTAAAACCTCTTGTTCAAATCAAAAAAACACAATGATTAAAGTACATATAAAAGCCAATCAGACACTGCTGACAATCTCGTTATGAAATCTCAGATATACTTTCACCACCTTACTCATCCGAAGAGCCTAACAAAAAATAAGCATAAATCAAACAAAGCGATGACTTTATAAACTACTCTTTATCAAAAGCGCTACAAACAAAAAAAGCACGGCATCAAGACGATAACCGTGCTTTCTATCAAGAAATGTATTCAACCAAGCCGCTAGCTTTCAGCAACAGCCTCACGCTTATCTTTGAAATTAATCTTATCCCGCAGGAACCACAGCAGGATCAACGAAGGTATAACCATCAATGCCGTGATAACAAAGAACAAGCCCCAATCGCCGCCCAAAGCATCAACCATTGCCCCGGATGAAGAAGCCAGCAGGGTGCGTCCCAATGTCCCGATAGACGCCAGAAGCGCATACTGGGTGGCCGTATAAGTCCGGTCAACCAAACGTGAGATAAAGGCTACAAAAGCCACTGTGGCAAAAGCCGCCGCCACATCATCCATCACCACCGCCAACGCGAACATCGCTTCAGATTTACCCGTCCACGCCAGCACACTAAACATAATATTAGTCGCCGCCATCGCCACGCCCGCTAAAAACAGTGCCCTTAACGAACCGGCCCGCATGGCAAACCAACCACCGATCAAAGTAAACACGACCGTGGTTACCCAGCCTAATCCTTTTGAGTAAAGCGCAATATCCGACTTACTGAAACCCATCTCTTTATAAAATACGATCGACATTTTACCCATAAATGCCTCACCGATTTTAAACAGGAAGATAAAAGACAGGATAGCGATCCCAATCGACACACCATTCTTTCTGAAGAAACTGGTCATAGGACTGAGAATCGTACTGGCAAACCAACTGGCCGCAGCAGGGAGTCCAACACCCGTACCTAGTTTTTGCTGATCTTCCAGCTGACGTTTCCGACGCATTTCAGATGAAACTTCGGGAATCATCAGGAGCGCAATATTAAACAGAACGACCAGCCCGCACATAAATATAAAAGCCAGCTGCCAGTAATTATCATGCCCCTGCGACTGGAGATAATCAGCGACCACCAAAGCGATCATGCCACCCAGCTTATAACCACTCCACCAGCCTACCACCGCCACTGCTGCACCCGCCGCCATGGCCGCCGATTCATGCTCACCCACCTGCTCAATCCGCAGTGCATCAATGGTTATGTCCTGTGTTGCAGAAGAAATCGCAATAATCAGGCCGACAAAAATGACCACACCCAGATTATCAACCGGATTAACAACACTCCAGGCTACCAGCGAAAGCAGAATGAGTACTTGCATACTCAGTATCCATGATTTTCGATGGCCTATTTTGTCGGTCAATACCGGAATACGTATCCGGTCAACCAAGGGTGCCCACATCCAATTGACAGCGTAGACACCAAAAATAAGACCCGCCCAGCCAATGGCACTACGGCTCAAACCTTCTTCTTTCAACCACAAAGACAGTGCAGTCGCAATCAGCACCCAGGGGAAACCACTCATAATTCCCAGCATTAAAATACGGAACATTCTCCGGTCCAGATAAACCGAAAAGCCGGTGTTATTTTCTGAGTCCTGCCCTGCGGTACTTTCACTCATGATGTAGGTATCTCGTAGTTATAATCAATAATCAGCGGCGCATGATCAGAAAATCGCTCATCCTTATACACATGCGTAGACTTCACCGTACCCTTCAACGCAGGCGTCAGCACATGATAATCAATCCGCCACCCCGTATTATTTGCCCAGGCCTGGCCGCGATTAGACCACCAGGTGTATTCATGTTCCGGCTGTTCAATCTCACGAAAAGCATCCACAAACCCCAGCTCATCAAATAACTTATCCAGCCAGGCCCGCTCTTCCGGCAGACAACCCGACCGTTTCTGATTACCTTTCCAGTTACGAATATCCGCTTCTTTATGCACTGTATTCCAATCGCCACAAATCACTGCATCACGACCATCAGCCTTTAGCTGCTTCATCACCTCTTCAAAGTGAAACATGCAGCGGTACTTCACTTCCTGGCGCTCTTCTTTAGCCGAACCGGAAGGAATATATAAGGAGGCCACACTCAACTTACCAAACCGCGCTTCCAGATAACGGCCTTCCGAGTCAAACTCATCGTTGCCCATACCGATAATCACCTCATCCGGCTTTTGGCGGCAATATAAAGCCACACCGCTGTAACCTTTCTTTTCAGCATCATGGTAATAACAATGGAAGCCGTCCGGAAAAAACAGCTCACGGTTTTCTTCCAACTGGTGAATCTGCGCCTTGGTTTCCTGAATACAGACCACATCGGCATCCTGAGTTTTCAGCCAGTCGAAAAAGCCCTTACGTGCCGCAGCGCGAATACCGTTGGTATTAGCCGTGATAATTCTCATGCCAACTGTTCCGGCTTATGCGCGCCGAAACCAATCACCAATGCTTCAACCAGTGCTTTCTGTGCATGCAGGCGATTTTCCGCCTCATCCCACACCACACTTTGCGGCCCGTCAATCACATCGGCGGCTACTTCCATACCCCGATAAGCAGGCAGACAATGCATAAACAAGGCATCCTTATCTGCCAGCTGCATCATCGCTTCAGTCACCTGATAACCATCAAAAGCCTGCATACGGGCCTGCTTTTCATCTTCCTGCCCCATGCTGGCCCAGGTATCAGTAGTTACCACATCAGCAGCTTTAGCTGCTTCTGCCGGATCACGAAACAGCGTGACGTTATCTTTATTCAACGCCATCACTTCCGGGTCAGGGTCATACCCTTCAGGGCATGCTGCATTCAGGTGGAAACCAAACAAGCGGGCCGCATTCATCCAGGAATGGCACATATTGTTGCCATCACCTACCCACACAACCGTCTTGCCTTCCGGACGGCCACGCTGCTCGACCCAGGTCATCATATCAGCCAGCAGCTGACAGGGATGAAACTGATCAGTCAGTGCATTAATCACCGGCACCCGTGAATACTCAGCGAAACGCTCGACCATTGACTGCTCGAAAGTACGAATCATCACCACATCAACCATGCGTGAAATAACCCGCGCAGAATCCTCAACCGGCTCACCACGCCCTAATTGCGTGCTTTCCGGCGAGAGAAATAAAGCGTGACCACCCATCTGGGTCATACCCGTTTCAAATGAAACACGGGTGCGCGTGGAAGATTTCTCAAAAATCATAGCTAAGGTGCGATTTTTAAGCGCTTCATCAAACTGACCACGCTTGACTGCAGCCTTCATTTCGATGGCACGGTCTATGACCTGCCAAAGCTCAGCTGCCGATAAATCATTTAATGATAAAAAGTGCCTTACTACTGTCATTTCCCGTCTCCAAGATAAGATTTGACCAGCGCAGAGACCTTAGTAATTATTTGATCAGCCTCAGCATCTGTCAGTACCAACGGCGGTAGTAATCTAATGACATTCCCCGCTGTTACATTGATAAGTAGCCCTTCATTTAACGCTTGTGCCACCAGTGCGCCACAATCACGATCCAACTGCACAGCCACCATCAGACCTTTTGCACGAATGGCCGTCACTCCGGCAGTACCACGCAACTGTTCAGTGAACTGAGCCACAAAATACTTTCCCAGCTCAGCTGCACGTTGCGCAAGCTGCTCTTTTTCCATCACTTCAATAACCGCCAGCGCCGCCCGACAGGACAATGGATTACCACCGAAGGTGGAACCGTGATTACCGGGGCCGAACACATCAGTCGCCTTACCACCCACCAGGCAGGCACCAATAGGCACACCATTACCCAGCGCCTTAGCCAGGGTCATGACATCCGGCTGGATGCCCGCATGCTGGAACGCAAACCATTCACCGGTACGGCACATACCCGTCTGGATTTCATCGACTATTAACAGGCAATCATGCTGATCACAGAGTGCACGAAGTTCCGGCAAGTAGTTGTTTGGTGGAATATTAACACCACCCTCGCCTTGTACCGGCTCGACCAACACGGCCACCACCTGTGAATTCTCAGCCATTACTGTGGCAACAGCCTCTGTATTACCATAGTCCACACGCTCGAAACCTGTCAATAAAGGCCCGAATCCTGTCTGGGCTTTTACATTGCCGGTGGCGCTGACTGTGGCCATCGTCCGGCCATGGAAGGCCTCAGTCATCACAATAATTACCGGGTCTTCAATACCCTTATTGTGACCATACAGACGAGCTACTTTAATAGCCGCTTCATTGGCTTCCGCACCGGAATTTGCGAAGAAAACGCGTTCCATACCAGAAAGACGGCACAGTTGCTCACCTAAGGCAGCCTGATGTTCAATCTGGTACAAATTGGAAGTGTGCAACAAGGACTGAGCCTGCGCACAAATAGCATCAGCCACTTCTCGTCGTGCATGGCCCAGGCTGCAAACTGCGATACCAGAAACGGCATCCAGGTATTGTTTACCTTCTGTATCCCATAAGAAACAACCTTCGCCTTTAGCAAAAGTAACAGGGAGACGTGCATAAGTGGGCATAAGCGCACTAGTTTTGGACATTGTCATGACGGAACCCTCCTGACTGACTTAAAAACAAAAAGGCAGCCAACAAAGCGGCTGCCTTTTTTTTGAAGCCATCGAATATAGGAGAACACTCACAGCTTGTCAATTACTGTTCTGCTTAAATTATGAGGATTTACAAAACCTTAACGCAACATGAGTAATTAATAATCAACTCATCACCGGCATCAATAGCCGCCTAAGTAGCTATTAACACTCCTATAAATTTACAGTGGCGCATAAAAAAAGCGGGGTGAAGTCAAGAACCTCACCCCGCTTTAACTTACTGGTGTACCAGCGAATAATAAGCGATTAGCTTACATCATGCCGCCCATACCACCCATTCCGCCCATACCACCCATATCAGGCATTCCGCCACCACCGGCAGCATTATCACTAGGCACATCAGCGACCATTGCTTCAGTCGTAATGATCAGACCAGCAACAGAACCAGCGTTCTGTAGTGCAGTACGGGTTACTTTAGTCGGATCAAGAATACCCATCGCGATCATGTCACCAAACTCAGAAGTACGTGCGTTATAACCGTAGTTACCTTCGCCCGCTTTAACATCGTTCAGAATAACAGAAGCTTCATCACCTGCATTTGAGCAGATTTGACGCAATGGCTCTTCCATCGCACGCAGTGCAATCTTAACACCGATGTCCTGATCATGGTTTTCACCCTTGATCTTAGACACAGCATCCAGTACACGGATCAGTGCAACACCACCGCCCGGTACAACACCTTCTTCAACCGCAGCACGTGTCGCATGCAAAGCATCTTCAACGCGGGCTTTCTTTTCTTTCATTTCGATTTCAGTCGCAGCGCCCACCTTGATAACCGCCACACCGCCCGCTAATTTAGCCAGACGTTCCTGCAATTTCTCACGGTCATAATCAGAAGTAGTCACTTCCATTTGAGCACGGATCTGTTCAACGCGTGCCTTGATGTCTTCAGCACTACCAATGCCATCGATAACAGTCGTATCTTCTTTCGTCAGAACAATGCGCTTAGCCTGACCTAAGTCATCCATAGTCACATTATCCAGGCTCATGCCCACTTCTTCAGAGATAACAGTAGCGCCTGTCAGAATCGCCAGATCCTGCAACATTGCTTTACGACGATCGCCGAAACCAGGTGCCTTAACCGCTGCTACTTTAACGATACCGCGCATGTTGTTAACCACCAGAGTGGCCAACGCTTCGCCTTCGATATCTTCAGCAATAATCAACAGTGGCTTGCTCGCCTTAGCAGCACCTTCCAGTGCAGGCAGCAGATCACGGATGTTAGAGATTTTCTTGTCATGCAACAGAACGTAAGGATCTTCCAGTTCTGCAGCCATGCTTTGCTGGTTGTTTACGAAGTAAGGCGACAGGTAACCACGGTCAAACTGCATGCCTTCGACAACATCCAGCTCGTTATCCAGAGACGTACCTTCTTCAACCGTAATAACGCCTTCTTTGCCCACTTTCTCCATGGCATCAGCAATGATCTTACCGATAGACTCGTCAGAGTTAGCAGAGATAGTACCTACCTGAGCAATCGCATTGTTGTCAGCACATGGCTTAGACATTGCGTGCAGTTCAGCGACAGCAGCAATCACTGCTTTGTCGATACCGCGCTTCAGATCCATCGGGTTCATGCCCGCTGTTACTGATTTCATACCTTCGCGTACGATAGCCTGAGCCAGAACCGTTGCAGTGGTAGTACCATCACCCGCCGCGTCAGAAGTCTTAGAAGAAACTTCTTTAACCAGTTGTGCGCCCATGTTTTCGAACTTACCTTCCAGCTCGATTTCTTTCGCTACGGACACACCGTCTTTAGTTACTGTTGGTGCACCGAAAGATTTTTCCAGTACAACATTGCGGCCTTTAGGACCCAGAGTAACTTTTACTGCATTTGCCAGAACGTTGATACCTTCAACCATACGTGCACGTGCATCATCACCAAAACGTACTTCTTTAGCACCCATCTTTAAATCCTCTTAAATACTTTTTTATCTATTACTCTTCGATGACGGCCAGAACGTCTTCTTCGCGCATAATGAGGACTTCTTCCCCATCAACTTTTACAGCGGTGCCGGCATATTTGCCGAACAAAACCTTGTCACCAACAGTAACCTGCAACGCAACACGCTCATTGTCATCACCAACTTTACCTGGGCCTACAGCCAGCACTTCACCACGATCAGGCTTTTCAGTCGCACTGTCAGGGATAATGATGCCGCTGGCGGTAGTACGCTCTTCTTCCATCCGGCGCACAATGATACGATCATGCAAAGGGCGAATATTCATAAATGAACTCCTCAAATTTCGAGTAAGGTTTAATAATTTAGACTTAACCGGGAAGTGAAATTCAGCAGAATTAGCACTCACCGGTGACGAGTGCTAATAATAAGGGCGAGTTGATCAAAGTCAAGGGAGAGAAAGTTAAAAACCGGATAAAAAATAATTTTATCTCTTAAAATCAAACAATTAAAATAGACATGAAATCACTTGGAGCAGCAAAACATTCTACTCTTTACGCGTGTAATCACCATCAATGGTAGCCGGATCACTCTTTTGAGTAACCGCATCAGCGGAGCGCTGATCACTGTATCGGCCTGAGCTGTCGGTATGCATATAAGATGTGTATGAAGCGCTACCACCCCGCTGACTAAACTGGCCGGGTTTGGCACGACTTAGCATCGCCTTAGCCAACCATTTTCTGGAAAAAGGCAGTAAACAAGCAAAACCAATCGCATCAGTGAAAAAACCGGGTGTCATTAATAGCGCACCACCAATAATCAGCATAACGCCTTCCAGCATAGCTGAAGCAGGTACTTCACCTTGCGCCACAGATGCCTGAAAACGCGCCAGTGTTGATAAGCCCTGCTGGCGCAACAGAAAAGCGCCCAACACAGCAGTGAAAACAACCAGTAGAATCGTTGGCAGAACGCCGATAACGCCACCCACCTGAATCAGCAAATAAATTTCAACCAGCGGGATGAGAAAAAATAAAACCGCAAACAGGGGGAACGTGCGCACGACCAGACATCCTTTTCATAGTGGGTAAGCCTGCATTATAACACCCTCAGTGTTCGCAGGTACTATGCCCATCATAACTTATCCGGTTATCTCATGGCATCTATAATCAAGGCTACCTGGAGTCTGCGATACCACTTTCACACAGACGAAGAAACGGAAATGGCTTGCCGCAATGGAAACCCTGCGCATAATCCACACCAATCGTGCGCAGCTGACTCATGGTTTCACTGTCTTCGACCAGTTCTGCAATGGTCTTTAATTGCATGACTTGCCCAACCTCATGTACGGCTTTAATCATCGCCGCATCCACCGCATTGGTCACCAGATTATGCACAAAATTACCATCAATTTTTAAATAAGCCAAAGGCAACTCCCTGACATAATTCAATGAAGAGAATCCGCTGCCAAAATTATCTAACGCCAAGTGACAACCCAAAGCATCCAGCGCCATCATCAGACGTTTTGTTTGCATAAAATTAGCAATGGCTACTGACTCAGAGACTTCAAAGCAAAATAATACAGGATCGGTACCAAACTCTTTCATTTGCACTTCAATAAATCCAAATAAATCCGGATCTTGTACTGCCTGAGACGATAAATTAATCATGAAGCGGGTACGTATACCTTGCGGATCATGAAATTTATTTTCTGCGGCAGTCATAAGCACTCTGCGAATAATCCAGCGGTCAATACGCCCCATCATATCCAACCGGTCAGCAGCGGGCAGAAAACTCCCGGGGCTAAGCAGGTGTTTACGAAAAGGCAGGCGCAAGAGCACCTCATAATGCTGATAGGTATCATTAGTTGCTTGTAAATCAACGATGGGCTGTACAAACAGGATGAAGCGATCATTCTCCATCGCCAAATCCAATAATTTGCCCCAATCCGTACGACGCTGTTCAACGTGGTAGGAGTCATCGGCATTAATATGGGCAAATGTCTGCCCGCGTCCCAACGCTTTAGCGGTATAACAAGCCTTATCTGCATCAGAAAATAAGGTTTTAACCGATAACGCTGATGAGGGTAAAAATTCAACCAAACCAATACTTGCGGAAATGCTAAATACCCGTTCTTCCCAGCTGAACTGATGATTTTTTAATTCAACCAGGACTCCATCCATGATACGCCGCGCTTTCTCAACCTCACACCCTTCAAGGAAAATAGCAAACTCATCTCCCCCCAGACGAGCCACCTTGTCTGACTGGCGAACTGCTTTCTGAAATATGTGTGAGGCCTGCTTTAACAGTTCATCGCCCGCCTGATGGCCACAAGAGTCATTCACCGTTTTAAATCTGTCCAGGTCGATGCTGACCAGCACATGAGTTCTTAGCTCACCGGCCTCATTGTTGACAGCCTGCTCTAAATATTCTTCAAAGCTTCTCCGGTTCATTAGCCCTGTTAATGCATCATGAGAGGCTTGTTGATAAAGTTCATTTATCACCCTGCGGTCTGTCTGCACATCCCGGAAAATAAAAACCAAGGTCTTATCTTTATCCTGAAGGAAAGAAGTATGCAACTCAACAAAACAGGAATCGCCTTCATGGGGGTTCAGTTTAACCCGTCCAAATTGCAATAAATGCTGAGGATGTGACCTGTGTAACTCCATAATTTTTGGTGCCAGGGCGTTCCCCTGAGAATCTTCAAGATCAAGAATTTCACCCACCGGCTTACCCACCGCTTTCTTAGCCGTGGAACCAATCATCTGCTGTGCGCTATGGTTGATATACAGCACTTTCCCTTGTTTATTTACCGTCAGAACACCACCCGCCAGTGCTTCAAGAATCCATTCTGCGCTATCGGGGGTATTCGTCTTTACCTGGAATAGCCCGGATGACAAAGATTTCGGTTTATTCTCATCGGACGTAACTTTTCTACTGCTCTTCACCCAAGGGAGTACTACTGGATACAGGTCACGAAAATGCTGAATTTTTTTCCACATAGACATAAGTATTTTTTATTTCTTAATTTTTTTACAAATACTAAACAGCTTACCCGGGCTTAGCCACAAAGGCCTGCCGGACGGTCTGAATGGTTGAAATTCAACCATTACAGTAATAAACGGCTCGACCGGCTATTTTCAGAAATCAAAGTTCATTGCGGGGCAGAACTGAAATTCAGAACGGCCAATAATTTTTACAGGCATTCTCACCTGTTAGTTTTATTTCCCACCGTCAAATCTATTATTCAAGCGCCAAAGCTCAGGCCAAAAATAATTATCTTATATTCGCTATTTAAAATAAGTGTGAGCCTGGGCACTTGAGCAAAAGCAGTTCAGGTAAAGTCGTGCATATCACTGAAACCCAAGAGGGTGTAGGAATAACTAGTATTAGTTTAATCTTTCTTGACTAAGATAAATATCCACTATATATTCCGTCGTGTTGGAAATATTTATTAAAATTATGTAGAGAGAGCATATAAAAATGTCGAATATAGATTTAGATAACCTGAGTATCAGTGAACTGGGTAACCTGAAGAGCACGATTGATTCAGCCATTGAAAACAAACGTCAGACTGAGCTGTTAGACGTCCGCCAAAAACTGGATCAGTTAATCGACGCTTCACCGTTTACATTGCAGGAAGTAATGGAAGCGAAAGCAATGCGCAAACCTGTAAAGCCTAAATACAGACACCCTGATGATGCAAGTATGACATGGACCGGTCGTGGTAGAAGGCCTCGTTGGGTTGACGAGTGTATAAATGCAGGTACATCACTGGATGATATGACTATTTAGCCACTTACCACCACTCAATGATTGGTACAACAGACCCTTTATAACTGTTGTGCCAATTAGTTTTAAGTATCATCACCATTTCTTGTATTTATAAAAAAATCTAATCCCCCGCCTACTTTCCCTGAATTTCTTAGACAAGGCTTTGCTGTTCATCCATATTTCTACTAGTATTAGTGCGCTTGGTAACTAATACGCCCCTTCCCCTCACGGATGTAAAGAGTTCTCTTGTAATGAAAAACTTGCTGACATTTCTTGTATTATTTGTAATTAGCTTCAATGCTCATGCACTTAAGCAGGAAGATTTACTCCACCCGGACAAAGCATTCCAGGTTTCTGCGACTGCAATCGATGGAAACAATGTCAGGCTGACATGGGAAGTAGCAGAAGGGTATTACTTATACAGAGAACGGCTTTCGTTTACCTCCGGCAATGAAGGCATATCACTTCTCAGCGATACTGCCAGCTACCCGAAAGGAGATCTTAAAGATGATCCTACCTTCGGTGAGACCGAGGTCTATCACAAAACTTTCTCTATCGACATTCCGCTAACAAGGCAAGGTGATGCACTCAATGCAGCCGAACTAGCCCTTAAAACAAAGTACCAGGGGTGTGCTGACGCCGGTTTATGCTATCCCCCCCAACGAAAGACAGTCACAGTTCCCCTTCCTGTACTGGCCACTACCGACAATACCACCGGCAATAATGAAAACCTCACCCAAAATAAAACCACTGCACCAGAAGCGCCCTTAACGACAGACAAGGATAAAACGACTAAGACCACTCCGGGCGGCACGAGTAGCACAAAAGCATTATCATCTGACGAAGCACTCAGATTTTCACTGGAGGCAACCGATAAACGCACCCTGCGTGCCCGCTGGGAAATACTGCCGGGTCATCACCTGTATCGCAATAAAATCAATTTTAGCGCCAGCAGTCCGGACAATGCGCAACTGGGTGACATCCAGTTTCCGGAAGGCCGAATCGTCAATGATGAGTTTTTTGGTGAAGTAGAAATCTATGACCAGAACATAGACATCGCTATTCCGCTATTAACATCAGACATTGAAGAGCTGACTATCCAGGCTCAGTACCAGGGCTGCTCAAATGATGCCAGAGTATGTTACCCCCCCATTAACAAAGAAATTACACTCTCTCTCGCTGGCTTACCGGAACAAAGTGCTTCAGCGGAATCAGGTTTTGGATCAGGCGTACTCACCGAAGAATACTTCTCCGGCAGCTTTATCGGCACCCTGTCAATCTTCTTTATTATCGGACTCGGACTCTCGTTAACACCCTGCATTTTTCCGATGATTCCGATTTTATCCGGTATTGTGGCAGGGCAAGCTAACCTTTCTGCCAATAAAGCCTTTCTTTTATCACTGGTTTACGTAACGGCAAGTGCAACGGCTTACGCATTAATCGGTCTGGCTTTTGGCTTTTTTGGTGAAAATTTGCAAGCAAGCCTACAGCACCCAGTTGCCATCGGCCTGTTTGCTGCATTATTTGTGGTACTGGCCTTTTCAATGTTTGGCTTCTTTGAACTGCAGATGCCAAACCGCATTCAGTCCCGCCTGAATGAGATCAGCAGCAATCAACGCGGAGGCAGTTTACTCGGCGCGGCCATTATGGGCTTTCTATCCACACTGATTGTCGGGCCTTGTGTCGCTCCGGCGTTAGCTGCTGCGCTGACTTATATTGCTGATACCAAAGACGCCCTACTGGGTGCCTCAGCATTATTCAGCATGGGCTTTGGCATGGGCGTCATCCTACTGGTAGTTGGCACCCTGGGTGGACACCTCCTGCCCAAGGCAGGCGGTTGGATGGATGTCATCAAATCCTTATTCGGCATTATGCTGTTAGGTATGGCCATCTGGATGCTCAGCCGCATCACCTCGACTACCGTCACCATGTTACTCATCGGTACGTTACTGGTATCATCCGGTATCTACATGGGCGCTCTGGATAAATTACATGAAGAAACAACCGGCTGGGATCGTTTCTGGAAAAGTATCGGCCTGATTTTACTATTCTTTGGCTTCGCCCAATTGATAGGCGTCGTGTTAGGCAACCAAAATATAATGCACCCGCTCAAAGGTTCACTCTCCTTTACGGTCGCGGGTGAATCAACCGCTGGTAACACATCACAACATCAAGGCCTTGTCTTCAGACAAGTTAAGAACGTATCTGAGCTGGATGCCGTTCTTAGTCAGGCCAAACAATCAGAACAACTGGTAATGCTGGATTTCTATGCTGACTGGTGTATTGACTGCATACGTATGGAAAAAAATGTATTTACCGTACCGGAAGTAGGTGACGATCTTAGCAATGTCATTATTCTGCAGGCTGATGTAACCGTCAGAGATGAGCATAGCGAAGGACTGGAAAAACGCTTCGGCATAGTTGGCCCGCCCACTATTATCTTTTTTGACACCCAGGGACAAGAAATACGTGGCCTGCGCATGATCGGTTATGAAGATACTCCGGCCTTCCGGAAACGGCTGAAACAGTTCACCCAAAACCAGTAACTCCGGCAATTTTTTAACTCAGTCAGCAAAAATTCATCTGGCTTGCATATACTGCTCCTGATAACAACAAAGTTGCTAAAAAAGCACAACACAGGAGTAAGACAGAATGTCTGTTAATGATAAAAATAATAATCCTACACCTTTAGATGTAGAAAAAAACATTAATGAAACGGTGGAAACAAACACGGATCAGGAAAAAAAACCGCATATTATTCGCAGGAATATTGAAGACCATTTAGCGGAGCGGGCACTGAAAAAGCGTTTGACCGATATTTTTGATGATGATTTTTTATTAGATTAGAGTATAAAAAATAAGTTATCAGAAAGTTTTATAAAAGTTTTATACCTGGATTAGCTGTAGAACGGCTAGCGACACCATTCTTCCTGCAAGACCTTCTGGACAAACTGGCGGGTTATTTTCCGGCCATCATTCAGGCTTTCAGTATCCAGATGTTGCAATAAAATCATCAAACTTTGCATATCCTGAGGAATATTTTTGCCGATGTAGCTTGCGGCCTGATCAGTGATTTCAAGACCACGGTTACGGGCACGCCACTTGAAAACCTCCATTGCCTGCCCATCATCCAAACTGCGTAGTTGGTAAATCGGCCCCCAGCGTAATCTTGATGCCAAATCCGGTAATTCACAACCCAGCTCATGTGGTTTTTTTCCGGCACTCAGCAAAATAGCCTGTTTATTTTCCCGGCAGCGATTTATCAGGTGAAACAACGCCTCTTCCCATGCTTTATTACCCATCACAGCATCAATATCGTCCAATGCCAACAGCGTTGCGCTGCCATCCAAGCCCGAGATCACACCGGTTCCAAACTGTGATAAATCACGTAACGACAAATAGGTAGCAGCATGGAAGTTCGCTTGTAAACGATAACAGCAAGCCTGCAACAAATGTGACTTACCGCTTCCGGAGTCGCCAAACACAAAAATCTGCGGGAACTCCTCCCAGAACGGACTTTGCAATAAAGTCAGAATATCTTCATTCCCCGGCAACGGGCAAAATGACTCAAAACTCAAGCCATCAGGCAATGTGACATTCAGTGATAATTGCCTCATTTAAGAATCCACATTAATCCGATAGATCTGGCTCTGTTTATAAGAGTCATGTAAATGGCGCAGGATAACCGCCAACACCGCAGCCACCGGTAAAGCCAGCAGCACACCAAAGAAGCCAAACAGCTGCCCGCCCGCCAGTACCGCAAAAATAACTGCCACAGGGTGTAAACCGATACGCTCACCCACCAACAAAGGCGTCAACAGTACACCCTCGACCATCTGAGCCACACCAAAAACCACAAACACCCAGAACAACTGGAAAGCATCACCTGTTTGAAACAGAATCGCTAAACCGGCAATGGCTACACCGACAATCAGCCCCAGATAAGGCACAAAACTAACTAAACCAGCAATCAGGCCAATGAGTAACGCAAAATTCAGCCCGATTATCCACAAGCCAATACTATAAATCGTACTGAGTGCGAGCATCACCAGAAACTGGCCACGTAGAAAAGCACCCAGCATTTCATCTGAATCCTTTGCTAACCTCGCAACAACCGGCTCAATATTACGTGGCAACAGATCATGTATATAAGCCACTAACCTATCCCAGTCCCGCAGTAAATAGAATGAAATAATCGGAATCATCACCAGGTTAGCGACCCAACCCAGCACAGCAAAACCTGACTTGGAGATTGCCTGAATAGCATTTTTGGCAAAACCGCCCGCTTCCTTGAGATTAGAAGACACGACTGAAATTAGTTGATCAGCACCTAATACAGACGGATCAATACCGAACTGTTCTTCTAAGTAAGGAACAAGCGTCTGGCGGATAGTGCCATCAAAATTATCCGAGAAAAACTCAGCAAATTGCTGTAACTGTGAACTTAATACCGGAATCAGCACCAACAGCAGTAACAGAATCACACCCAAACCCGCAATAAAAACAATGGTCACCGACAAACCACGCGATAGTTTCAGTGCTTCCAGACGATCAGCCAACGGATCAGCCAGATACGCAATCAACGCACCGGCAACAAACGGCATCAGGATAGGTGACAACAAAGTGATCAATAAGACCGACAAAACCGCCAGGAATATCCAGAACCAAAAACGTCCGTCAAAAGTCATGCCGAAACCTCTTTATTAAATGCATCGTACGTCCATAAAAACACATACATTAATCCACTGAGCAGGCTGGTGGCGGCCACCAATAACTGCAGACCCTCGCGTATTTCAGGTGCTAACGCATAAAGTCCTACATGCATCAGAGTGGCGGCTAATAACAAAATTTGCAAGGCCGTATTTAATTTACTGATAAACAAAGGTTTCATTTCCAGTACACCGGTTACCCAGCGGTAAATCAACGCCCCGCTGACGATGACAATGTCCCTGCCGATCACTAACCACATGAGCCATAGCGGTACATGTCCCTTCATAGCAAAAACGATGATCAACGCAATAATAAATAACTTATCCGCCAATGGATCAAGCACAGCGCCCAAAGACGTGAACCAACCGTAACGCCGCGCCAGGAAACCATCCAGGCCATCACTCAAACCAGCCAGCACCAGGCAAATAAGAGCCACCGCATAATCATCATTCAATAATAACCAACAAATAGGGAAAATCGCCACTATCCGGGTCAGCGTTATTATATTTGGAATCTGTCGTAACATTGCATCAGTCATAAAACAAACCTGCAAACCATAACTCAATAAACCAGTTGTACCGCATCCTGCCCCATCACCTGGCGCAGCTCCCTTAAACTACTGTCACTCAGTGGGATATACAGCTGGCTACTCAACCTGATATCAGCGCAAGCCTGTGGGTTCTGATAACTAATAATAACAGGATACCTTGGTTCCTCTGTTTGTGTTAAAAAACCCTGAAGGTTAGCCATCAAACCTTGTTCAACTTGCTGTGCGGTGACAGTTAACTGCAATTTACGCAGGAGACTTTCACGCATTTCCTGCATTGAATAGATATGATTAACTCTCAGGCGCACACTCTCCGTTCTGTAATCAGAATCCAATGTGCCCTCAAGCACAACAATAGCTTCTTTCTCAAGAAGATGCCCAAACTGTTCAATCACATCAGAAAACAGCATCAACTCATAATAAGCAGACTTATCATCCAATTGTACAAAAGCCCGCTTGCCACGATCGGTCGACTGAATCCGCATACTCGCCACCAACCCTGACAACATCACCGGCTCTTTCTGGTAACGCTGGTTGGTATCAATCTCTACCAGTTCCACTAAACGATGTGAAACAATCGCTTTTAATTCAGCTTCATACTCATTAATAGGGTGACCGGTTAAATAGAGTCCCAATGTTTCTTTTTCAAGGCGTAAACGCTGCTTTTCATCCCACTCCGGCAGATCAGGCATCGATTGTTCAACAGCCGGTGCAATGGTGCCACCGAACAGATCGGTCTGCCCCGTACCCTGATCACGATGGTACTGCTCAGCCATACGCAGCGCCTCCGGTAAAAACTCCAGCTTGGCACGGCGGCTTCCGGTCAATGAATCCAGTACACCAGCTTTAATCAGTGTCTCCAACACCCTGCGCGTCACTTTTTGTGAAGCGATACGTTGACACAAATTCAGCAATGATGTGAACTGGCCACCTTCCCGACGGTTATCAAGAATCAGACTAATGGCTGACTCACCTGCACCTTTTACCGCACCTAAGCCATAAACGATATGATCATCGTCATTAACTGTAAACTGATATTCAGATTGATTAATATCCGGTGGCAGCACAGTCAGTTCCAGCTGGCGACAATCATCCAGCATCATCACCACTTTGTCGGTGTTATCCAGATCAGCTGATAACACCGCAGCCATAAACGCCGCCGGATAATGTGTTTTTAACCAGGTGGTCTGGAAAGACACCAATGCATAAGCAGCCGAGTGAGATTTATTAAAACCATAACCGGCAAACTTTTCCATCAAATCAAAGATATAAGTGGCCTGATCAGCGTCCACACCATTTTTACCGGAACCTTCCATAAACAAGCCACGCTGTTTTTCCATTTCCTCCGGCTTTTTCTTACCCATCGCACGGCGCAGCATATCCGCACCACCCAGTGTAAAACTGGCCAGCACCTGCGCAATCTGCATTACCTGTTCCTGATACAGAATTACGCCGTAAGTTGGCTTCAGAATCGGCTCAAGATCAG
>CACVAV010000301.1 GCA_902727945.1 uncultured Thiotrichaceae bacterium
GATCACAAGTACTATTATATTAAAAATCAACAACTTACGCAGCACAAAACCGATATAAGGCATTGATTTTACTGATTAAATTACCCGCTGCTTTCACTCCGTCAGGTGCCGATCCGTCGGTTTTTTACGAGCGTCAGCGATAAAAAAAAGCGTCGGGCGGCACTTGTACGGCAGCACGGCCAAAAGCAAAGAATTAGCGCGGGAGCGTGTACGGTCACACCCCGGACACGCTCATGGAAAATATGCTCTTTTGTTTTTCGCGCAGCGCCAAACACCGCGCAAAGCGCACCGCACCGGTTCCCGCACAGCGAAGCGGGTCGGGAGACAAAGACCGCAACGCGACCGCATTTCTTTAAGCCGCCGCACGACCACACCGAGTCCCGCGAAGGGAGCGCAGCGACACCGTCGGGAGACCCATCGCGTAGCGACCACAAAGGGAGGCGCACACCACCCGTTCCGACAGCCACCCAAACACCCCGCCGACATTGCGGAGAGCCGCGACCAAACGACCGAAGACCCCGGAGCCGTTTCCGGAGCGGCCAACTAAGGCCGCGTTTCGACCGCGCCGCTTGCTTTTTAGCGGGGCAAACAGGGCGAAACAAACCAGCGGCGTTAGTTGGCCGCGTAGGGAACGAGCGGAGGGGGAAGAGGGAGAGCGGGCGCGGATCGGAGCAATAACAGACTATCCAGGTAAGGCGCACCGTTGTTGTTGTTCTTGCCGGTGTATTGAGTGGAGCTTGCGGAACTGTATACACCGGCAAGAACAACAACAATGTGCGCATACGCATGGGGAAATTTTACATAATCCCACTTTTCACGATGTTCGACCCTAGCCGTTCGGTCGGCACGGGCGAATTTCGTGAAACGTTTATTATGTAACTTTTTCCCACTCCTTTAAGGTTCCCGCGAAGGGAGCAACGCGACACCGCCGGGAGATTAAGACCGCCCTGCGACCGCATAAAGAGGCGCAGGAAATAGAAACCAACCACCACAGGCGTTCCCGCCGACTTTTGGGTTTAGTGGCACCGGAGCCAAGGCCGGAAGAAGCGGGAGCAGCGAAAATTATCCGCGTTCCGCCCGCGCCGCAGCTTCATCGCGGGGCAATAAGGGCGGAACTCTGGCGGGTTATTTTCGCAGCGGAAGCGACTGGAAGACTTGAGCGCAGGGGCAACTAATCCCAATCGGTCTACACCGGCAGCCAAAGCGGCGCAGCACAACCGACCCGACAGCCACCACCGGCACACGCCGCTGTTTTTCGGGGATTTGTTGCGGAAGCGAGGCCCCAAGCGTAGCGACGCAGAAGCGTGAGCCACGAAACCCGAAAAACAAAGGACGCTCCAGGTGCGTGCGAACTGACCCGATGATGTTACTTCCGGATGTTCCTTTTTAAAGCCACCGAACGAGTATTGACGGAGAACACACCAACCAAGGATACAATTATATCCACTAGCACAACTGAAAAAACCGCAACGCAACGAAATAGGAAAACCAGAGCGGTGCATTTCAATGCCTCCCCCGCCCTATATCAAAACCAGATTAAAAAATACAACTATTGATGTATTCCCTGTTGAATCTTTGCCAGCAAACTCCATAATCTAACTGACTCATCAGTGCACGTACCCCTGTGCACAAAGCTATTTCAACTGAGGGAAATAGCTTGATGAGTAACCTTGAGCCTCCCTGATAAATAAAAATATTTCCCTACTAAAGGGGCTTTTTATACTCTTTTAAAGCTACGGAACAGCCGGAACAGCCGGAACAGCCGGAACAGCCGGAACAGCCGGAACAGCCGGAACAGCCGGAACAGCCGGAACAGCCGGAACAGCCGGAACAGCCTCCAGATGATAATTCTAAACCTCTGCTTGCCAAAGACTATGAGCCAAAAAACCCAGAAACCTTGTGCGGTGTAGCGGGGAATTTTAGCCGGTGGAGCGTAGCGTAACCGGTTTAAATTCCCCGCTACACCGCGCCAAAATAACGAATGGGAGCTGTGCGACCCACCGCAATGCTTTCCAGCTTGTCGCGGTTATCTTGTGGTTTACCAGAAGATAGCCGCGACAAGCTGTTTACACGCTGCGGCTTGTGTGGAGCTTGCGGAACAGAAGCCCTCCTTCTCTTGATGCGTTTGATTATTAGCCACTTCTGCGCTAGATTCTTCCTCTTTCTGGCCAACCAATCCGGAACATCACATAACCACCAAGGACTAAGGCCATACCCTGATATGGAATACTTATACATAAGGCGTGCAAAAGGCCAGTTACGAGCAGATGGTTCCCGTTATGCTGTGCCCGTATTTGTCACCAAGACCGCTAAATATGGTGAACGCATCAATGAAAGAATTATTTCGGTCAAGAAACCGGTTCTGATCACAGGGGAACCCAATTCAGGGAAAACACGCTGGATAACCCGCTTACACCAACATGCTATGGAAATCTGGGGCGCAAAAAGCAAGGCAGAACCCTTACTGCTGGACCCCCGCTGCCCGCTGGAATCATGGTACAATACACCTGCTATCAAATACTGGTGGAAGCAGCAACAACAGGCACACCCCGCCAAGGTGCGCCAGACCTGGACATCACTTCAACAGGAGGAGCGTTCAAAAGTATTGCCTGCTTACTGTGCTGATACCGGAGCTGTGCTACTTATCGACGATGCTCATAAATTGACAGGCCCTAAATTAACGCTGGCACGGCACTGCGCAAAAGCTGCCAGAATATGGGTGATTGCAGCCTATGAAGAGGAGCATATTCCTCCTCAGCTATTAGAAACGGTAGTACCTTGTGAACCACAGCGATTCCGGTTAAAAATCTTCGCCAAATTCACTAAAAATGGCCAGACAGCGCCTGATTAAACCTTCACTTTCCGCCGCTCAATCCACTCATAAAGCGTACTCGGCGAGCAATCCACCAGCTTACAAATAGCCCGCTTACTGATGCCCAGTTCCAGGTATTTACGAATATCCTTGCTGTGTTTATCCAGTTTCACCTTCTTGGCTTTGCCCTTCGGCCTGCCTAAAACCATACCTTCAGCCTTGCGTTTTGCGAGTGCTTCCTTGGTACGCATCGAGATAAATTCCCGCTCAATTTCCGCCGCCAGCCCCAAAACTGTGGCCGTGATTCTGGAGTTCAAAGAGTCATCAAATACCATATTTTGCTTCACGATATGCACGGTAAATTCACGTTCGGCACAGTAGGCCAATACCTCTAAAATCTGCAGCACTGAGCGTGCCATTCTCGACACTTCAGAGAATAAAATGGTGTCGCCTGGCTGCATGGTTTTAGTCAGCAGTTCACCCATTTTTCTGTCCTTCCAATTGGTCTTTCCAGAAGCACTATCCTCCACAAATTGCAGCCCTCCCAGATTATGCGAATTTGCATATTCCAATATGCCATGCCGCTGATTGTCCACATCCTGCTCGTCAGTACTCACCCGCAAATAGGCATATACGCCCATACCCTCACCACCCTGTCTAAAAAATATTCAATTTATTCTAACCCATAAACGTTTGATTTTTAAAGTATGAAACTCACTTGGGATTTAGGATGGTTTTTTT
>CACVAV010000302.1 GCA_902727945.1 uncultured Thiotrichaceae bacterium
TTAATTATTTAATTATTTTCCCTGATACAACCTTCATCTTATGG
The DNA here is from genome assembly GCA_902727945.1 of uncultured Thiotrichaceae bacterium. Classification (GTDB taxonomy): domain Bacteria; phylum Pseudomonadota; class Gammaproteobacteria; order Thiotrichales; family Thiotrichaceae; genus Thiolinea. Next base: position 45 of record CACVAV010000302.1, read on the forward strand.
AAGATTAATTGATATGTAAACAATAACCTTTACCCCTCACCGTACGAATATAACGGGGCTGTGCGGGGTTGTCCTCAATTTTTTTACGCAGCTTGTTGATGTGTACATCAATGCTACGATCCAGCGGGCTATATTTTACACCACGTATCTGTGTAATGATGTCTTCCCGGCTGACAGGTATGCCTATATTCAGCTTTAGCAGTTGTAATAATTTTATTTCGAGTTGGGTTAGCGGGATTTTATTGTCTGCTTTTATCAGGTGACTATTTCTGATGTCTACCAGAATAGTGCCTATTTTGAAGCTCAATTCCGGCTTCACACCAAGTGAAGTTTCAAAAATATGATTGATTCTGATTAAGAGTTCTTCCTCATGAAAGGGCTTGATGATGTAGTCTTTAGCACCTCCTTGCAGACCCTGTAAGCGATGTTGTTTGTCAGTTTTTCCGGAGGAAATGATTACCGGTACATGAGGGTAATATTCCTTAAGCCATTTAAGCCAGTAAAAACCATCCCGGCCGGGCAGAACAACATCCAGAACGATAAGGTCGAAGCTCTGTCTTTCCAGGCGTAGAGCGAGTGATTCCCCATTTTCTGAGAAAGTCACTCCGTAGTGGTGATTAGCAAAGAATTTGTTTAAAAAGTGATTTAATATTTCGTCATCGTCAACTACTAAGATATTTTTAGTGGTCTGAGCACCTCGTAAGTCATCTGCTGTATTCATGTAGAAACTGTTCTTTTTATAAAGATTGATTTGCGGGTTAGTCTGTGTGGGGAGACAATGTTGCTCCACATATTTTTGATCATGTAAAACTTAATTCGAGCTGAATAGAATTCTACTATAAAGGTGCTTTTTTTGCTTGAAAATCACTGGTTTTGCTTTAAAAATTATCACTTTAGCTGCACAAGTAAATGGCCAGAGGCTAATTTTGTGAACGGATGGACTTGATCGCCACTATTTTTTTCAATCATCTTCATCTTTTTACGTAGGCTGAATTGCAGTATCTCAGCCTGACCTTCAATAACATGACCGTGTAACATGATGGTATCACCGGCATGCAACACCACCTGATCATCATCCTGTAATTCTGAAACCAGCATCTCTACCTCAGCACCATCACGCAGTACCCATACTTTGGTATGGTGTTTGCCGATAGGTTTTGAAAACCCGACATTATTGCTGATGTTACCGGCTTGAAGTAACAGTTTACGAATGCTGAACGACATGATTAATAGCAAAGCAGTGGCCATTGTGCTTCCCAGTACCAGTGACCCCATGATACTGACACCTTCAAAAATCGTCATGGGCGATTTTTGAGTGCCCCGGTCAGATTTGTTAATGGTTTTGAAAAAATAATAGGTAGTGTATCCGAGCAAAGGTGTGCTGATCAGTTTGATGGGTGGGTAGAACCACGTTCCGGAAGCAGTGAGTGCGAGTGCATACCATGATACCTGCTGATAATGATGAACCTCACCGACATCATCATATACGTCGTTTTGTGTCGAAGCTTCATCCGGTGAAGGAAGTATTCCGGTAACGTTTGGCAATGCCGCTTGTTTGTTAAAGCGTTGTTTTTTCCTGTAGTCACGCCAAAGTGCGCAGGCAATGCCGCCTGCTGTCAGAATGATGCCAAACTGGATCATAGAATAACCTCACGGGCTGATGACAACGATAAAAAATAGTTCATTATTTCACTTAACGCCAAAATTGGGAATACATCGCAACATTTCTTAACATTTTTCCGGTGAATGGGATGATAATTTTGAAGAAGCCCCGCTTTTATCTGTAAAAGTACTTACCATCCGGATGAGTGAAAGTTATGATTTAGTTGTCCGGTTTGGTACAGACGAACCGGTTGAAAAACCGGAATACTCCGGGATTGTTAGCTAGCGAGGGTGGCAATCAATTACTTTAAGCCTGTCGGGCCAAGATCAGAGAGCTATGTCAATGCTGCGCTATTCTTTCATAATATTGCTTACTTTTTTTTGTCTGGCTAATAAAACCCTGGCTTCCTCTCCGCCATCCGGCGTTATCTTAACCGGTCAGGCAGACATGTTAAGCCTTTCCCCTTACCTGGAGGTTCTGGAAGATTCCGGCCGGTCACTCAGCATAGAGCAAGTCACTTCATCGGCCCACACTCAACAATTCTACCCCAATACTCAGGCCATCCCGAATTTCGGGCGCACCCGCTCTGCGTATTGGATAAGGTTTAAGCTGGAAAACCGCTCTGAACAGAAATGGTATGCCAGGATAAATGCCTTATCAGGTCATGATGTTGCTTTGTATGTTCTGGACAGTGCCGGAGAAGAGGTAACCGGGCGTGTTGCCCAATATATGCCCCGTTATGGTTTGCATGCCTGGTCATTGACATTGCCTGAACAAGAGCCATTACAATTTTATTGGCGTGCTACCAATGGTGATTCCATTTTTAGCTTACCGGTTGAATTGTTTACCGCTGATGCGTTCGTGGAGCAAACACGTGTCGATAGCACCCTTTATGCCAGCATCATAGCGGCCTTGCTCATCATAGCGGCTTACAACCTGCTATCCTTTTTGTTGCTACGTGAGAAGAGCTATCTGACCTTGACTGTACACATTGTATCGATCGCTGCCATTATCCAGTTTAATCATTCTGTTTATAATGGCCTGGGTTTTCTGAAAGACACAGATGCTCACTTTTTTACAGCTCCGATATATATTGCCGCTATTAGTCTGCTTATTTTTTGCCGTCAGTTATTGCAGCTACCTCAGAAGACACCCCGGGTGGACAGAGTGCTGCGTTGGACAGCTTATCTCTCAATCATTTTAATGTGCGTAACGGGCTGGATTCCCGGTGGGACATTCTTACCCTCATTAACCGCATTGTTCACTTTTGCTCTCATTATAATTGCTAGTTTCATCAGAAGCCTGCAGGGTTATCGGATCGCGCAATATTTCCTGCTCATTTTTATGCTCGTCATTTTAATCGTAATACCGAACGCACTGATTAATGTTTTCGATGAAACTCACTGGCAGAGTGCCAAATTCTATTCCACTGGTATAGCCACTTCGCTTTTTCTATTACTCCTTTCCGTTGTGCAAGCTGAAAAAGTGCGGGAGTTGCGTGAACAAAAACAACGGGCCATTGTTAACCGCGAGGCTACCAACAACTTCCTGATGACCATTAGTCATGAATTACGTACCCCCATGCATATTATGGCGGGTATCGGCGAAATGTTGAGGAACACTCCACTCGACCGTACACAAACCGATTACCTCCATAAGTTTGAAACGGCATCCCGGCACATGTTGAGCTTGGTTAACGATATTCTCGATTTGGGCAGCATCAGTCAGGGAGAGATGGCGTTCAAGCGAGACAATGAGCCTTTTGAATTGCAACAGTTATTGGATGAACTGGGCAGGCTTTTCAGTATTTCAGTAAAACAAAAAGGGCTGACACTGGTGCTTCCTGACATAGACCCGTCTGTACCGGTGTTTTTTGGTGATGCAAAACGCTTAAA
>CACVAV010000303.1 GCA_902727945.1 uncultured Thiotrichaceae bacterium
GGTAATGGCATAATTCGGCTATGAATATTGAAATCATTGATTCGCTGGACCAGATTTCTCCGGTGCACTGGAATGCGCTGGTTAAAGACAATAATCCATTTGTGCGCCATGAGTTTCTGGCGGCGCTGGAGCACCACGGTTGTGTCGGTGAGAAGTTTGGCTGGCTACCGCGTCATGTGCTTGTCTACGATGAGAGTGAGCTGGTGGGTGCGATGCCGTTGTATGAAAAATACAATAACTACGGTGAATTTGTATTTGACAATGCCTGGGCGAATGCTTATCAGCAGCAGGGCATGGATTATTATCCCAAGCTGGTTTCATCGATTCCTTATACACCAGCCAGTGGTCAACGCCTGTTAGCCAAAGCCGGGCGTGAGGATGAGATCTTTCCGGCGTTAATCTCGGTGGCGGTTCAGTTGGCTGAGCAGCTTGAGTGTAGCAGTGTGCATTGGTTATTTGCGCTGGCTGAAGAGCAGGATTTTATGGAAGCACAAGGGCTGATCAATCGCCATGATTGCCAGTTCCATTGGCGTAACTTTGGCTACCAGCAGTTCGATGATTTTCTCGCCACTTTCAGTTCAAAAAAGCGCAAAAATATTAAGCAGGAACGGCGTAAGGTGAGTGAAAGTGGTGTCACGCTGCGTGTGTTAGATGGCCACACAGCCTCAGCAGCGGATTGGCAGCATTTTGCCTTTTTCTATACCAATACTTTTGAGACTAAGTGGGGCACGCCGACCATGAATGAGGGTTTTTTCCGTGAAGTAGCGGAGAAAATACCCGAGCAGGTGGTGTTGGTGATGGCTGATCTGAATGGTGAGTGCATTGCCGGTTCACTGATGTATCGTGGTGAAAATACTTTGTTCGGGCGGCATTGGGGCTGTACTGAGTATGTGGATAATCTGCATTTTGAAGCTTGTTATTATCAGGGCATTGAATATTGCATTGAGCATGGTTTGGCGGTGTTTGAACCGGGGGCGCAGGGTGAGCATAAGGTGCCACGGGGGTTTATCCCTACTCAAACCCGCTCGGCACATTATCTGGTGAGCGAGAAATTCCGTCAGCCGGTGCGGCAGCATACTTTGCATGAGCAGCGGGCCGTGGCGCATTATATGGAATCTGTACGGGAGCACATGCCTTATCGGGCTGATTTTATTGCGGAGCATCTTGGTTTACCCTGCAATCTTTAAATAATAGATAAAATAATATGCCTGATAATATTATCCAGTTCGTTTGGTCATATAGCCGTAAACAACAGCTGTGGCTGATTCTGCTGACCTTTGCTTCATTTCCGTTATTGTATGTTTCGCTGGAAATTCCCAAGCTGATTATCAATGAAGCCTTATCCGGTGAATCCGGGCTGCGTTATTTTCTCGGCTGGGAGGTGACGCCTTTTCAACTATTGATGTGGTTGAGCTTTTCATTGTTGGCGTTGGTGCTGATCAATGGCGTGTTCAAAATGTTCATCAATACTCAAAAAGGCATTGTCGGTGAAACACTGGTACGTCGCCTGCGCTATATGCTGATGGAGCGCCTGTTACGTTTTCCGCCACGTAAATTTCAACAACTCTCTCAGGGGGAAGTGATCGCCACAGTGGTACAGGAGACTGACCCGCTGGGTGGTTTCGCCGGTGATGCGTTTGCTCATCCGTTGCTTCAGGGTGGGACATTGCTGACCATTTTGTTGTTCATGTTTATGCAGGATTGGGTGCTGGGTGTGGCATCGATAGCGCTGGTGCCGGCGCAACTGCTTATCATTCCCTATCTGCAACGTCAGATTAATGTGCTACGTAAACAAAGGGTTAAGCGTGCAAGGGTATTGTCGAGCCGGATTGGTGAGACCGTGCAGTCTGCTAATGAAATACGTATTCAGGGAACACGGCGTTATACCCTGGCAGAGTTTTCTTATCGCTTTGGTGAGTTGTATTACATCCGTTTGGCGTTGTTTAAAAAGAAGTTTTTTATGAAATTTCTGAATAATACGCTGAACCAGCTAACGCCGTTTATGTTTTACGCTATTGGGGGTTATTTGGTGCTGGAAGGGCGGTTGACCATCGGGGCGTTGGTGGCGGCGATTGCGGCACATAAAGACTTTCTGAGTCCGTGGCGGGAGTTATTAAGTTTTTACCAGACCTGGCAGGATAATCTGGTGCGCTATCAGCAGGTAGTGGAGCAATTCAACCCTCACAATATGCAGGCATTACCGGATTCTGCTGAGCCGGTAGACGAAGCCTTTTTCCGGCAAACCTTGACCATGCAGCAGGTTAATATCCGTAATGATCATCATGAACCTCTGTTAAGCCACCTTAATATGGAATTGAAGCCGTGTGAGTGGGTCGTGGTGCATTGCCCTGATCTTGCCTTGCGGCAGGCTTTTGCGCAATGCCTGGCCGGTTTGGTCAAACCGTACAGTGGTTTCGTCGGTTTTGAGGGGCGTGCATTGGATTCACTGGCAGAAGCGGATTTGAGGCAGAATCTGGGGTTCGTCAATGAACGTGCTCATTTATTCAATGCAGCTATTGCCTACAATATTGGCTATGGCCTGAATCACCAACCACCCCCGGTTGAGTCAGAGCAGCAGCGTCAACTATTAGCTGATTCAGTGGCAGCAGGTAATAGTGCTGATTGGTTTGATGAAAGTTTTTCAGGTACCTGGAGCAACTTCCCGCGTTTTGAAGTGGAAAACTGGAGTGAGTTGTGGTGGTGGTTGCGGGAACAGATGGACATTTTTAATGTAACAGACCGGCTGACTACACTATCACTTGAGGAAGTCTTTAATCCGCTGAATTATCCGGAAGCTGTATTCGGGCAATTGGTGGATGATCTGCTGGCTGCCCGTCAGTGCATGCTGGAAGAAATTAACCATCAGGGGCGGGATAACCGTATGGAGCAGTATGATATTAATCGACTGAATCAGTTTGCTCCGATGTTGGATAACCTGGTGTTTGGTACCTTGGCCGGGGATACAGTAGCACTGCGCCCGGTATTAATGAAAACCATTATTGAAGCGCTGCATGAGAATGATCTGCTGAACCCCAGTCTGCGCATTGCTGAGCGGTGTTTGCGCAAATTGATGGTGCAATATAAAGGCTTGGATGAAGGGCATCTTTTTATCGAGCAGTTTGAATTACATGACGAGCAGCGTGTAGCAGACTTAAAGCAGTTGTCCAATATGCTGGAGGCCGATGTGGATGCCGCCGTCAGTGATCCGTCCTGTAGTGACGGGTTGATGGATATTTTTGTGCGCATGGTGCCACAGGAATGGCTGGATATATGGATGGAGCCGGATTACGTGGATCAATTGCTGACGTTGCGTAACGACCTGATGCAGCGCTTGTCAGCGCGTTTGGGGGATGCTTATTTTCCGTTTATTGAACATAAATATAATCCGGGTTTGTCGGTGTTGAATAATGTGTTGTTCGGGCGCATTGATCCGCACTGCCCTGAGGCCCGGGCTTCTCTGCAGAAGCGGGCTACACACTGGGTGATGGAAAAAGCCAATGAGCCTGATCTGGTGCGGTTGTTTATTATTAATACACAGG
>CACVAV010000304.1 GCA_902727945.1 uncultured Thiotrichaceae bacterium
TGAACATACCCGACAACTTCCAGCCCAAAACCGGCAATACCCAAAAAACGTTTGGGCGCACTCATCACCCGCATACGCTGCACCCCGACATCCGCCAGGATTTGCGCTCCGATACCGTATGTTTTTAAGTCAGCGGGGGAAGAGGTAGACGTATTGTCCTGTACTACGGGCTGAGATTCAAATGCTTTCAGTTGTTTTAATACATCCTGTGCATTGGTGGGTTGGCGCAGGATAACGATAACACCCTGACCTTCCTCTGATACCCGCTGCATGACGCCACGTAATGGCCAGCCACAGGAAGCCTCGGTGAGTGCCATCAGGTCACACAGTTCATTTTCCAAATGTACCCGCACCATCACGTCATCACCGGGCTTGACCTCCCCTTTGACCAATGCAAGATGGACACCATGACCGCTGGTTTCCTGATAAGCCAGTACTTTAAAGCTGCCGAATTCAGTATTTAAGTCTTTTTCAAACACCCGCTCAACGGTCTTTTCATGCTCAACCCGGTAGCGAATCAGATCTTCGATAGTACCCATTTTAAGATTATGTTTTTGTGCAAAAATTTCCAGATCCGGTCTGCGTGCCATCGTACCGTCTTCATTGAGGATTTCCACAATAGTCGCAGCAGGCTCTGATCCGGCTAATTTGGCCAGATCACATCCGGCTTCCGTATGACCCGCCCGGGTTAATACACCACCGGGTTGTGCCATGAGCGGAAAAATATGTCCGGGGCGGGTAATATCTGCGGGTTTCGCATCCGGTGCGACCGCTGTACGTACAGTATGTGCCCGGTCATAAGCAGAGATGCCGGTGGTAACGCCTTCGGTCGCTTCAATGGATAAGGTGAAATTAGTCGTGTGGTCATCGTCAGTGGTGGAGACCATTAATGGCAGAGCCAGCTGCTTGCAACGCTCCCTGGTCAGCGTCAGGCAAACCAGTCCGCGCGCTTCTTTAACCATAAAGTTAATATCTTCAGGCCGGGTCATGGAGGCCAGCATCAGCAGGTCACCTTCATTTTCGCGATCCTCATCATCGACGATAATGACAATCTTACCGGCTGATAAGTCTGCAAGAATTTCTTCAGTTGTATTGAATTCCATAGGGGTGTGTTCGTTACTGTCGCCTTCAGGCGGAAGACAGAATCATACGCAAAACTAATCAGGTTGACTAATGTTAAGCGGTGCGCAGGCGGTGTTTCTGCGTCGAAACACCGGATTCATGCGTATCTTCTCTGTACTGATAAGAGCGGGAGAGCAAAGTGAAGCAGGTGACATGGATTTGGTTGGTAGTACTGACGGTCTGGTTAGATGTATCGGTTGCGGGTGTGGTGAATGGTTTTAATCTGAGCGGCGGCTTATTACCTGAAAATGAAATCCATCAGGGCGGGCCGCCGAGAGATGGCATTCCGTCATTGGATGACCCCAAATTTATTATGGCTGCGGCTGATAATTTTTTGAAACCTGATGATAGGGTGTTGGGCATAGTCTACAAAGGTGAGACACGCGCTTATCCCATTAGTATTCTGAACTGGCATGAGATTGTTAATGACCGTATTCAGGGTGATCCGGTGGCAATCACTTATTGCCCTTTGTGTGGTACAGGTCTGGCTTACAGAGGAGAGGTGGATGGAAAGGCGACTCACTTTGGTGTATCGGGCCTGTTGTATAACAGCGATGTCTTGCTGTATGACCGCGAAACAGAATCATTATGGTCACAGATTTTATCTAAAGCGGTGACCGGCCCTATGAAAGGACAGTTGTTGAAGGACTTGCCGGTTTGGCATACCAGTTGGAAAGCCTGGGTGAAAAAGCACCCTAAGACTAAAGTATTGTCTACAGATACCGGGTTTAATCGTGATTATAGTCGTTCACCTTATGCAGGTTATGGTGACAGTAAGCAGGTTTACTTTCCGGTCAGTGCGAGAAGTCATGCTTATCATCCAAAAGAAAGGGTACTGGGAGTCACTATTGGTGATCAGTTTAAAGCTTACCCTTTTATCGAGTTGGCACGGTTGAAGACTAATCCATTGACTGATAAGTTTGCCGGAAATCAATTAACCATCGATTTTGATTTTGAGAACCGTGACGGCACAGTGACTGATCAGAATGGGGAGGTGCTAAGTGCTATCAATGGTTTTTGGTTCGCGTGGTATGCATTCCACCCGGATACTGAGATATTCAAGGCTAAGTAGCGCGAAGGCGGTAGGTAGGGCAATTATACTGATCAATAAGGTGATGGCTTACCAGCCATTGCCTGGCATCCTCAGCATCTTCCTCAAACCAGCGTTGAGCAGAACCTAACCGGAAAGTATAACCCCAGCTATCCATATCAGCTAAAGCGCGGGCTTTGCCAAAACCGGGTAGTTGTTCAGCCAGTAAAATCTGTAGGTAACAAACGGCATCTTCTTCGGCAAAATCACCTTCAGCATCAGTATGTAGTTTCTGACGCCGCTCAGCATCCATGCAAATGATATGACAGCTTTCATGCAGAAGTGAATGCACGGGTGTGTCAAAACGGGCATAAACAGCCTGAACAATAATCCCGGCCTCTGACTCGCCCCAGAAACTGCCCGGAATGATTTGGTCAGCTTCAATAGTGTGCAGTGTCAGTTGATAATGCCCTAAAAGTTTAGTGACATCATCAATGCAGGGAAGGCCATCCAGTGTCAGAACATGAGTCTGCATGGAGAAGAATACTGAGTTCGTTACACCAGATATTTACCGGCAGTGGCAACGATAATCGTGATCAGGCCGACAACTAAATTGATGCCAATAAGAATGCGGATTTGATTCAATGCAGCGCCGCCAACCGGCCATTCTTTATTGCTCACCGCTTTGGTTAATTTCCGATACGGTGCAAAGAATACATGGAGATAGATCAGCATCATGATCAATCCAAGCCCATGCATAATATGTACAAACAACGGTGCATTGGCCATCCCGCCATACACACCAAATATTATCCAATAGCCGGATAATAAGATGCCTATGACAGCAGCCCAGACCCATGGAAAAAATTTGCTGAACACAGCACGCCATAAGGTCAGGCGTGCTGGTGGCTCTAATAAATTAGCTGCTGCGGGGCGAAGCGCCATGTAGGCGAAAAACATGCCACCTACCCAGATAACGACGCTAAGAACATGAATGGTTACTGCCATTGACATCAATCTATTTCCTTATATTGATCCGGTTGCTTATACGCGGGTAGGGTAGCTGTAGTAGTCGTCTTCATAGCCAAGGTCAGAGGCATCAGACACCTGATTCAGTAAAATACCGGAAACCGTTAAGCCCGATTGGCGTAGGCGTTTCAGTGCATTAGTCACTGTCGTGGTGCGTGTATTGCCACTATCAACAGCCAGTACGGTTAAGGTTGTCATTGATGATAGAATCATCGCATCTGCTAAACCCAGAATTGGCGGGCCATCAATAATAACCATGTCATAGTTTTCGGTCGCAATCTGTAGCAGATCCTGCATGCGCCGGTTTGACAGTAACTCAGCAGGGTCATGAGACGTCTTGCCGGCAGGGATAATGTCCAGATTCTGTACATTGGAGGTTTGAGCCAGTTTATCCAAAGTACTTTCACCCGTCAGATAACTAGTCAGGCCATTTTCTTCCGTTGTGCCCATTACTTTATGCAGTGAAGGGTTACGCAGATCTGCATCAATTAATAATACTTTATTACCGGCATGAGCGTAGGTGCTGGCCAGATTGATAGAGACAGTGGTTTTGCCTTCATTGGCGCGGGAACTGGTGATAAATAGTGTATTGTCGCCATTGGCTTCACGCAGCTTGAAACGTAATGTCGTGCGTAACGTCCGGAATGATTCGGCTACTGTTGAGCGGGGTTCAGTCAGTGCGAGTTGTGCCATCTTGCGCGGATCTTTTTCTCTGACCGCCGGAATAATACCTAATATAGGCAGTTGAGTCTGGCGCTCCAGCTCGTTAATGTCTTTAACACTGTCGTCCATAAAGTCACGCAGGAATGCGACAGCAATGCCTAATAACAAACCCAGCAGTGAAGCAAAGGCCATATTGGTCATCATATTGGGCTTGTGCTTATCCAGTGGCGGTTGCGCTTTATCAACCACTCTCAGGTTATTAGTAGCAACACTACCGGCAACATTAATTTCTTTCAGACGTTGCAGTAAACCTTGATAAGCTGCCTGATCCGTTTCGACTTCACGTTCCAGGGTTTTGTAGGTGTTGTTCAGATTCTGTCTTTTCAACGCTCTTTCTTCTTCACGGTTCAATTCATCACGAATTAACTCTGCACTTTCCTGAGCGGCTGCCAGTTCGCCACTGCGTTCCGGATCAGTTTTTATAGCAATGATTTCTCGCTGAGCTTGTCCGAGTTGATCAGATAGTTGGACAATTTTATAAGTGCTGGTTGTTGAGCTTTTATTGTCTAATTGAACAATAGTGTGTTCCTGAGCGTAATCAGATAGTTTTTTCTCCGACTCTTCTAATTTTGACCGGGCAGCAGTGATGCCTTCATTCAGTAATTTTTCCGCATTGGTCGTCGCACTGACCTGAAGTTCAGCATTGGCAGCGACAAAGCTTTCAACGATGGCATTGGCAACGGCTGCTGATTTTTCCGGTGAAGAACCTTCAAAATGGACATTGACTAAGCGTGAGTTCTTGATGGGTTCAATATAAAGGTTATCTGAAATAGCCTGCACCAGTGCTGCTTTTTCTGTGGTGGCACCGGGTGACACGATCAGGCCTTTAATTCTGGCTAACATTGACCGGCGGATAATATCACTGTTCAGATTTAGTTTTTCAACGACCCGTTCAATATTGCTATAGCGGCGGATCAACTCAAACTGAGTCTGATAGAAGTCACGGGTATCGCGGATATCACCCTGATTCAAAAACTCGACATCAATGACCTTGTTGGTTTCACGTTCTACATTTAAGGTGGCGGTCGCACGGTAGAGTGGACTGCTGAATAATGTAAAAACAAGTGTTAGTAGCAGAACAATCCCGATGATGGATAAGATGGTGCCCTTCTGGCGGGACAATGTTTTCCAGAATCCTCGCAGATCCAGGCTGTCCTGTGCTTTGGCAAACTCGGGAATATGGGGTCTATCCTGTAGATTGCCCGGGGCAGTGTGGTTCAAGTTTTGCATAGTGTTCTTCTTGGGGATTGTTTGTCTTAAATTGTCTTGAAGGTGAGTCTAGCAAATTGTTCCTTCAGACGTTATAAAGTTAAGTGATAGGTCGATAGTTTGCATTGTGGGTCGTTGGCTATCTAGTTTTACCAGATGAAATGCAATATGCATTGATCATGCGTCTTACCGGTGTTTCAAAAAATTTAAATGAAACCACTGACAAAATAGTTAACAGTACTGCAAACAGGTAGAAGTGCATGTTTGCGTCTAAATCCAGCCATTTCCCTAGGGTTCTGTCATAAAGACCAAAGACCGGACGTTGCAATATGTACAGTGAATAACTGGCCTCTCCCAATAGCAGAAGTACAGGCCAGGCCAGTACCTTTTGAGTGATGCCTTGGTTAGTGGCCAACAGAACTACTAAGGTAAGAAACAAGGGTGTAATCAGGCCATTATTGTAGACAATAGAAAAACCTAGTGTTGCTGTAATTTTGTACTCATAGGCCAGTGCTAATATAATGGCCGCTGTAACGATAAAAGCAAATACGCCATTCCAGCGATTATTTAAGCCATCCATACGTCCATTGCAGAAATACACGCCTGTGACAAAGCCAATAACAAAGGTGTTGATATGCATCAACGGATGATAAAAGATGAACTCATGAAGCAAGGTTTTCGGGGCGTAACTATCAAGATTATGCAGGTAGATTTGTAGTGCCTGAGTGCTCAGCCAAAGTACCGCACCAGTGACTAACAGGTACTTCAATTTGTCTTTACTCATCAACAGCATCAGTAGGGGAAAGCTGAGATAAAAGAACATTTCAACGGAGATAGACCATCCCGGAGAATTCAGCGTCATCGCGTAGCCGGGTACCCAGGCCTGCAATGTGGTTAGACTAAGTAACACGGTGAGTGGGTCACTGCCCTCTGTTTTCAGATTAGCACCTATCATTAATACCAGCGCGATCAGGTAAACCGGATAAATTCTTGCAAACCGCGCCAGCCAGTATTTCCATTTATTGAAACTGACTGCGGGAGTTTTCTGGGTGGGTGCGTAGTAAGCAACGGCCATGATGAAGCCGGATAATACAAAAAAATAGCTAACCGCAATGGGGCCTGCGGTAATGACCGGGTTTAGCCACGTATTGGTCGCCGGAAACGCTTCTTGCCCGAAGTGAAAAAATACAACGGTTAATGCGGCGAGGTAACGGGTAAACGTTAGTTGTTCAAGTCTCAACGGTTGCCCTGCTTAGTAAGCATTTTTATCAAAGAGGGTTTTGAACGCAGTAGCAAGGATAATGCGAATATCAAACCACAAACTCCAGCTACGAATGTATTCCATGTCACATTCAACGCGCTTTTGCATCTTATACAAGGTATCTGTCTCGCCACGCCAGCCATTAACCTGCGCCCAGCCGGTAATGCCCGGTTTTACAAGGTGGCGCATCATATAACCCGGAATCAGTGTGCTGTACTCTTCGTTATGTGATAGTGCATGTGGACGGGGGCCGACAATGGACATGTGACCCTGCAAAACGTTAATGAACTGTGGCAATTCGTCTAAAGAGGTCTTGCGTAGAAAGTTGCCGACCTTAGTGACACGTAAATCATTGCGGGTAGCTTGTTTGATAGCACCTTCATTTTCGCATACTGTCATGGTTCTGAATTTCCACACCATAAATGGCTTTCCCTTCAGACCGTGACGCATTTGTTTAAAGAGAACAGGGCCGGGAGAGCTGATTTTTACTGCTGCTGCGATAACCAGCATTAGAGGCAACAACATCAGTAACAAAGTGAAGCCTATGAGTACGTCTTCTATACGCTTGATCACTGCATTTTGATTGGACAGCGGCGCATCATAGATGCATAAAACAGGAGTGTCTGCAATTTCAAGGTATTTGCTGTGCATCAAAGATGTTGTGAAATTATCCGGAATTAGTCGGATAGGCGTAGCAGTGTCAGATAATTGCTCGATAATTTTTTTAGAGAAGGTTTTTTCTTCAGAAGGAAACGCCAGATAGATTTGATCCCATGTACCTATGCGGGCATCCTCTATCATCTGATCAAGACCACCAATTTTTTCGTAGTGAGAGGGCGTTTCAAGCTCCTGAATATTATTGTCAGTAGAGTAGAAGCCTGCTATCTGTAAGCCTGATTCTGGCTGGTTCTGGATCGACTTCGCAAATTTCAGCCCTGATTCAGTCACACCCATAATGGCAATATTGTAATTGTGTATGCCCAAACGTTTCAGTTTGGCTAACATGCTACGTAACAGGTAGCGATTCAGAATGAGTAAAACAGGTGTTAATACTAACCAGCTAACCAATACCATACGGGAAAACTGGTCAGAGGTTTTTGATACGAAGATAACAAAGACCAAGGCAAAAAATGTTGTCAACCAGGTGACAATCAGACGCATGATCTCGTCGCGGAAAAATGGACGACCGCTCCACGAGGTATAAATATCGGTAAACCGGCCCACAAGGCCGAATATTAATGATGCGCCTAATCCTGCGGCCAGATAACCTACCAGGTTATAGCTATTGGAGTAGATGGAAGCTAGCAATACAATACTTAAAATGACTACAGTATCAGTACTGCGGTAGATGAGTTCCGAGCTGATTTTTTTATCTACCATTATCAATGTCGTCCGTTCACAAAATAATTATCCCCCAACGTTTTCAGGCCGGGATTTTATTGTCAATTAACTGCTCACCAATGTTGCACTGGCAAAAAAACAACAATTCCTGAGCAGTTATTTTTTGTATCGGGGCAGTGCAAGCCGATGTAACAATTTGTTAAATAAGAAAAATAAAACAGTCAGCTGTATTTTACACTCAAAACTGTTGTTATTTGCTCTCTACTATAGCGCAATTTCCTTAGGTGTGTCGCAAAAACAATACAAAATGGTTCATTTTCTGTTCGTTTTATTTTTCAGTTCACACCTTTTGACGTGAAGATTTATCTGTTTCCCACTGGTAAGTGTCAATGTTCTTAAGCTGTTGTTTAGCGCGTAGCCTGATAATGGTTGTTATGCTTATGTAGATCACAACAGATACAAAGGCGGTGCTCAGCAGTTTTTGTAGCAGAATGCTGGAGTAGGGTTTGCGCTCTGCTTTAGTGCATAAGTTTTTCATGCTTAATTGCATGTTCCCCAACCTTGCCCGCGTTTTAATTTTGATTAATGAATACAGGTCTTTTGGGGCGGTAATAAATACCTGGCTACCTGCAACATTCCCTCGTTCAGCAGAACTGAACTGGCAACGTACAAAGCCATCATCATTAATAATAGGAGGAAAATGCGCAAAGCGCTTGCGTCCTTGCTCAGAAATGACAAAACTACAGGTCGCAACCACACCATCTCTGATATACGGTAAGGAAAGCCAGACAGAGTAATACTGCCTGACCCACCATGAAGACGCTGATGTATCGATGACTGGTTCCGGCGCTGCCAGTAGAAGCTCACCAGATTCCATGGCGGCACAAATTTTTTCCACAGCGCCTGCTGATAAGCGGGTGTCGGCATCAATATAAAAGACCGGCCAGCTTTGGATATGTTTTTCCGCCTCGTTCAGTGCGTTCACTTTGGAGGGTGTTTCTATATCAAGGCAAAGCACATCAGAGTATTGTTGTACGATCATTACCGTGGTATCTGTGCAGCCGTTACAAGCTACAATAATTTTATCTACTCCTGGCTGTTGAATCAGACTTTCCAGGCAGCCCGCAATGCCACTGGCTTCATTATGAGCCGGTACAATAATGCTAGCCATTAACGATATCCTCTAAGCCAGTCAGCACGCTGTTCAAATACTGTTCGCCATTCGCGGGTTTCTTCAGAATTGGGTTTGAAAAATTTGTGCAGCATATGTTTGTTCAGTACATAAAGGTAAATTAAAAATTTATAAACAGGGCGTTTTCCACTACTGACATGTCGATTGATTAGTTCTATTTTACCTTTCAATAATTTTATTAATTTTCCCGAAAAATGGCTATGGCTGACACCTCCATGATGGATGATCCGTGCGTTCGGAGTGACAATCGGCTGGTAGCCGTATTTAATGGCTCGAAGGCAATAGTCAGCTTCTTCGGCGTACATGAAAAACTGTGGATCAAGCCCGCCTAATTGATCCCAGACTTTGCGGCTGGTCAGAAAAAAACAGCCCGATAAAATATCAACTTCTCTGACACTGTTTCTTTCCCAGCCACCGTAGTTGGCATGGTTGAAAAAGCAGCTTTTGTTGAATACCTTGCTGAGACCCAGTGCGCTGAATAACAGGGTGCTGAATGTCGGTTGTGACCAGGCATGTTGTGTATTAAGTGACATATCATCATTTAAAGTGACACCACCCCAGATGCCATTGCTGGTTTTTTGTTTAGCGAATTGCAGCAGCTTGTCGATGGCCCCATCAACCACCAGGGTGTCCGGATTCAGTAATAACAGGTATTCACCCTGTGCTTTTTCAACACCCAGACAGACCCCCCCCGCAAAGCCCAGATTATCTTTTGATTCTAATAATCGGATGTCAGGAAAGTGGTCTTTTAGTAGTTCAACCGAGTTATCTGTAGAAGCGTTGTCAACAACGATGACTTCAAAGTCGCTGTTAAGCGTTTCAGTAAAGACAGATTCAAGTGCGCGCTGAGTGTATTCTGCTGTGTTATACGAAACCAGAATGATACTGAGGTTTGGTTTGCTCATTATACTGTTTCCGCCATTTTAGGATGCAGTCGTTCTGTCGGAGTTGTACCTGCTTCTGCCTTATTGTCCTGAATCAGAATGCCAAAAGGTTCGGTATTAATACCTGAGCGGATAACTTTTGCCGGATTGCCTGCGACAATACTGTGTGCCGGAACATCTTTGGTAACAACGCTGCCGGAAGCAACAATACACTGATCACCGATAGTGACGCCTGGCATAATGATGGATGCGCAACCGATAAAACAGCGTGAGCCGATACGGATGCCGGGTGCATCATCACCTGAATGCCGCCCGGTTGAGAAGTCATGGGATAAGATAATCGCATCAAATGCAATCAGGGTTTCCGGGCCAACTTCAATGGCCTGAGGGTTGGTTTTATCGATGCGGGCTTTCAATGAAACACGCACATCCGGAGCCAGCTTCATACCGTAGAATTTTCTCAGGTACCAGTTATATCCCCAGAGCAGTGAATGTCTGAAATGAATAATCCAGAGGAATACTTTCGGACTGGCAAACTTCGGTCTCATCGGGTCTACTCCTGATGTTTTGTATTGTTGTTGTCAACAGGGGTAGCTGTAATGATTTCGGTGTTTTCAGCCTGCCCCGGTTCTGGCAATGTATACCTTGCCCAGCCGATCGCCCCTAACATGAAGAAGAATAAAGGTTGTAATTTTCCGAAATAGTCTACCGTAAATCCGATGAGAATCAAGGACATGAAGGCTAACAACCAGGCTGTTACCATCCATCTTACGGATTCTGGCTGGCGGCTGACATTATTTAGTGTGTTGAATACGGCATAAAAGCAGGCCATTAATACAAATAATAGGGCAAAAATTCCGTGCTGCAAAGTCAGCAACAGCCAGAAGCTATCAATACTGTCACCCATCCAGTCTTTCCAGTACGGACGTGTCCAGTCATTATGTGCAATGCCCAGGATGGGGTTGTTCAGTATGTCATCCATACTGTATTCCCATTGCAGCATGCGGAAATAGCCGGTATTAGGATTAAAGGTCAGGTATGAAATCAGAATGCCGAAGAAACCCCGGTTTGATGCGGCGTTCAGTATCATTGCGCCCGCAATGCTACCAAAAAACAGGGCAACCCATAAACGCCGGGCATTGTCCCAGAATCTGACCAGCAGCCCGGTGAACCCCTGAAAAATTAAGGCAAGTAAAGGCGCTGATGACAGTGTCATGAGCATTGACAGGATCAGACTAAATAAACCCAGACCGTTCAGTGTTGTACGCAGGCGCAGGAAGGCAATGACGGCAAACGGGAAAAACATCGCAGACAAGGTGCCAAACAGGATAGGGTGGGCGAAGACACTGGTCGCACGCATAATATCACCCCGGATGTAATAGTGCGTATACAAGCGGAAATCGAGAGATTTATTGCCGGTAAGGCTTTCAGCCAGTTCGTGCAATATGCGGTGCTTAGCGAACGATTCGTAAACGGTCACAAGCAGTAGCGACAGAATGACAAAGATAAATACTTTGTTAAACTTATAAAAGCGTTCGGGAGTGTTAATGAACATGCGTGCCAGATAAAAAGCCCCCAACGTCTCCAGTGCGTAAAGACCGGTCGATTCAATGGCTTTCTGCAGGCTGTGGTTGTGCCAGAAACTGACAAAGGCAAGGCCAATCAGGCCAAAAAGCAGAATGTCTGCCAGGTCAATCTGTGCGAGTACCTTATTTAGATTGAAGAAGGCATAAAGCAAAGCCAGTCCCAGTACTATGCGGTACGCTTCGATACGTACACTCCCGGCCATGGTGTAAAATTCGACCGGGATAAAGATGGAAACGAAAAACAGTAGGGCGATAATTCTTAACATATTGGTCTAATCATAGTCTTGCATAAGACGTTTTTTTACGAAAAATAAAACAACGCCACCGGTCAGGGTCAGATTAGCGAGCAGCGATGCAGCAGCAGAGCCTTCTATACCGAACTGGGGGATCAGTATCAGATTCGCGATTATATTGACGATGAGTGCAAAGTAAAGTAATTGATTCAGTGTATTGACTTGCTTTTGAATAATGAACATCAATGAAAAAGTCAGGCTCAACCCGCGAATCAGCTGAGCTGTCAACAGGATGATCAGGGCGCTGATAGCTGCCACATATTGTGGGCCAAAAATACTGAGTATAAGTTCACCTGCTACACCAATGATCAATGCCAGACTACCTAAAACACCGGCAACCAGCAGAGTGCCTTGCCAGAAGAATTTCTTCAGGCGTTCCGGGGCGTTGCCATGCATTCTTACCATGCGCGGATAAATCGTCGCTTCCAGTGCAGTCAGGAAAATGCCACAAACAAACGATACCCGTACGGCTGTACCATAGAGTGCCACCTTCTCATTGGGTAACAAAGCAGCGACGAGAATGCCATCAATAAACAGCATCAGAAAAGATACAAAAGCGATCGGCGCTAAAGGCAATGAATGTGTTAGTACTTGCCTGATGCTAAATTGCGCAGTTTGTCTCCTGAACAGTGCCGACCACCAGGAACGCACCAGGAGCAAGGAGGCAACACCTGCAATTAGCAAGGAGGTAATGTAAATCCACAGATAGTTCTGATTTTCTGTAAAGTTAAACCAAAACAGTAATAGCAGGACTAACATTGAGATGGCTGGCAGAGCATTCTGTGTTAGCAGTGATTCCGTAATATGGTGGGTGGCCTTCATAAAGATGGCATGTGTAGAAATCATGTTCCAGAACAGGACGCCCAGCGCGGCAATAGCTAAGGGCAGTAACTGGATCTGGTCATCAAAAAGCCATACCTTCATTAACGGACTGGTCGCTACCCACACTGCGATAAACAACAAGGTACTGACAAACAACATGCGGTAAGCACTGTGCAGGTAGTTGCCTTGTGCCGTGTGTAACTCTGTCCCTTCAGGCAGCTGGGCAACATCCCGTACCAGCCAGTGTTCAACACCTAAGCGACTAAACAGTGAAACGCCGGTAATCAGTGTCATCAGCGTGATCACCATGCCTGCTTCGTCTTGTGGCAGGTTACGGGTCAGGATAATTAAAACCACATAATTCAGTGCTACACCTACGAATCGGGCAATAATGGAGATGCCTGACTGCAAAAGCAGCGATGAATTATTCAGTTTCATGCGTTAATGGCCTGATCGAGAAAAGCGATTAAGCGGCTGCGTTGTGCCATATCGTGATGCTCACTGCCGTGCAGCTCATGTTTACGGTTCAGTAAGTCGCACATTTCGTCCGTGCTGCTGGCAGTATAAACGCCGGATAACTTACTCATCCATTCCAGACCGTCAGCCTGATGATCATTACGATGCTCACCCAGTTGATGCTGGCGGTTCATTACAATAATGGGCTTGTTGTTCTCCAGCGCAGTAATAATATTGCCCATACCAGCGTGTGAGATAATCAGATCGGCTGAGGTCAATTTTTCATTGAAATCATCGGTGGTCATGAAACGATCATAACTGGCGTGTTGCGGGGTGTACTTGCCACTGGCAATCTGAGCATGAACAGGCATATTGTTCTCTGCCGCCCATTCATCAATACACTGAATCAGGCGATCAAACGGAAATTGTGTACCCACAGCGACAAAAATCATAACACTGATCCCTGGTGTTGGATCTTTGTGCCATCACTCAGGTGCGGCCATTGCGTCAGAAAAATATCTGCTCGTTTTTGTATCATGCGACCGGCACGGGATATTGTTTGCACATTGGCAATGCTATCCACCCAAATAGTATGAATGCCGAATAATTTGCCGAGCATAATAGCGACAGCACCCGGTGCAGCGCCGGTGGAAATAATGGTATCAGGGCGTTCTTTGAGCAGGATGTAACTGATCTGTAGTGCGCAGGGAATCAGCTTCCACTTGTCATCTGCGCTGACATCAATCACTGAATAAACGGTCTGATCTTTTTTAGCTTTGAATAACTTATCCGGCATGGCATAAACGATTTGATTACGTCCTTCCAGGCCATTACATATCCGCGTCAGTTGTATCCAGTGGCCGCCAGGTGAAGAAATGGCAAAGATTTTTTTGGTTTTATTCATGATAAGTGATTCAGGCAGATTTACGCAGATAGAATGCAGCCTGATCACCCTGATTCAGTGCATTAAGCTCGCGTGAGCGACGTTCAAAAGCTTTGATTTCTTTTGCGCTAAACGGTGATTTTTCTTTACTCTCCGCCCACGAGTTTTCTGAGCGTAACGGAATATCCTGTTCGTATTGTTCACTACCCCAGAACTGAAAGGCATTGGAGTCATAAACCACTTTGTCTACGCTGAAACCGGTTTGTTCAGCCAGTTTATTAATGCTATCCACTGAATGCAGGAACAGATGGCGTGGTGCATCCAACTGTGACCAGTTAACACCATAATGCTGCCAGGCATAAGACGAAACCGTAGGAACCCGTAACAGCACTGTGCCTCCTGCTGCCAATTGGCTGTAGGCTTTTTCCAGTGTGTGCTGTTGTTCCGGCAGGTGCTCAAAAGAGTGATGGAACATCATCACATCCCACTCACCGCTTTCACTGAAAATATCACGCTGCTCAATCTGCAGACCATTCGGGTATTGAATGTCCTGCTGGTTGAACGGATCAATGCCCAGTGTGTTCTGAAAACCAATGTTGCGCAGGGAGTGCA
This sequence comes from uncultured Thiotrichaceae bacterium, assembly GCA_902727945.1. Taxonomy (GTDB): domain Bacteria; phylum Pseudomonadota; class Gammaproteobacteria; order Thiotrichales; family Thiotrichaceae; genus Thiolinea. The sequence goes on from CACVAV010000304.1 coordinate 14,444, forward strand.
ATAAAATGCCTGCACCACAGCCCACATCAAGAATACGGGATTGTTTGCTGAGATTCAGTGGCTGCAATGTCGAAAGCTTGGCATTCGGCATCAACAGGTTTAACAAGCGGCCCGGTAATGACTCACCCATCACCGCATAGCTATCACGTTGTTTAACCAGCTGTTGTTTCAGCCAGTTGCTGCTATCCGGTGCATCATAAGAATAATAATTTTCCGAGGGGTAATAGTCAGGTAAATTATCCGGTATCCGGGTGATTTGCAGGCAGCCACAGTCCTTACACTGAAAGTACTCATGTTCATCACGCAGGCCTAGCATCAGTTCTTTAACCTGATAAGTCGTATGATTGTTGGCCGACCCGCAGATGCGGCACTCCGGAGAACTCATTAATTACTCTCCGCATGAGCACCGAAGAGTTCAATACCGTCATCCATCCAGAAACTGGTGTGTTCGAGGTACCAATCCAGTGTTTTAGCCAAGCCGCTCTGGAAGGTTTCTACCGGATTGTAACCCAGCTCTTCGCAAATCTTACTGTTGTCGATGGCATAACGACGATCATGACCAGGTCGGTCTGTTACGTAAGTGATCTGATTTTTATGCGGCACATGCGGTGAATCAGGGAAGCGTTCGTCCAGTAAGCTACACAAGGTATGAATAAGATCCAGGTTGGTCTGTTCATTGTTCCCGCCGATGTTATAGGTTTCACCCAAACGCCCCTGACGGATAATCAGATCAATCCCACGGTTATGGTCATCAACATATAACCAGTCCCGCACCTGCTGGCCGTCACCATAGATAGGCACCGATTTACCTTGTAGCAAATTAGAAATCGCCAGTGGTATTAATTTTTCAGGGTACTGATACGGGCCGTAATTGTTAGAGCAATTACTGGTCGTTGTTTTCAGACCATAGGTATGCTGATAAGCCCGTACAATATGATCGGATGCCGCTTTACTGGCAGCATAGGGTGAATTCGGTGCGTAGGGTGTCACTTCTGAAAAAGCAGGATCAGTCGCACTCAGCGTGCCGTAGACTTCATCCGTTGAAACATGATGAAAGCGGTGTTCATATTCGTCTTTTTCATCCAGCCACACGGTCTTTGCTGCTTTCAGCAGGCTATGCGTGCCGTCAATATTGGTTTTCAGGAACGCATCAGGGCCATAAATAGACCGGTCAACATGCGATTCAGCCGCAAAATGCACAATGGTTTCAATAGCTTCATCACGTAACAGTTGCTCAACCAGCGACTGATTCAGAATGTCACCTTCCACAAAGCGGAAGTTAGGCTGACCTTCCAGTGGCTGAAGGTTTTCATAACGTCCGGCATAAGTCAGTGAGTCCAACACAACAATACGCGTGTCCGGATACTGTTCCAGCCAATAATGCACAAAGTTGGTGCCGATAAAGCCCGCGCCGCCGGTTACCAACAGGTTGTTTGGAGTATATATTGTATTCATGCGTTGTCTGTCTGCTGTTTAAGTTCTGTAAGCATTAAGTGCAGGCTTTCACGCCAGTGTGGCAGCGTTTTGCCGAGCACTTGTTCGGTCGTTGATTTATCCATGACACTGTAAGCCGGACGTTTGGCCGGAGTAGGGTATTCACTACTACGGATGGGGTGCAAAGGAATAGCTCTGCTCAACAATCCTGATTCTACTGCCTGTTCCTGAATAGCAGCGGCAAAATCATACCAGCTGGCAACACCATTGTCAGAACAATGGTAGATGCCCCGGCTGTTCTGGTCTAATAATGCCCAGATTGTATCGGCTAGTGTCGCAGCCCAGGTTGGTGAGCCTACCTGATCATAAACAATCCCTAGCTGATCTTTTTCCTTCATCAGTCGTAACATGCTTTTGACAAAGTTATTGCCATGCGATGAATAAAGCCAGGAAGTTCTGACAATCAGTGCATCCGGCAGATAACGGACTACGGCCTGTTCACCCGCCAATTTGCTGGCACCATAGACACCCAAAGGGCTGTCTGTTGGGCTATCGGTGGTATAAGGCGTTGCCTGTTGGCCATCAAAAACAAAATCAGTGGACACCTGAATCAGTTTAATCGCAGGTTTACCGTCTTCAACGCGTGCTACAATCGCTTGTGCAATCAGGGCAGCCGCTGTGTTATTGATCAGGTAGGCTGCCTCGGGATCCGATTCTGCTTTATCAACGGCAGTGTAAGCTGCCGCATTGATAATGCAATCCGGCTCGTATTGCTCGAGGGCTAAACTGACCTGGCGACTGCGGGTAATATCAAGTGTGTCGCTACCTGTGGCAATAACACGGATATGTGCCGGAGCTGTTTTTTGCAACTCGTAACCCAGTTGACCGTTAGCGCCGGTGATCAGCACTGTCTTTTGTGCTGGTGTGTCCGTAGTGCCTGTGCTCATTGAAACACCTCTGCATCAGCCAGATTTCCGGCTTCAGCATCTTTAGCAGATAAACGCGGCGCTTCATCATTAACCAGTGGCCAGTCAATCGCCAGATCAGGTGCATCCCAGCGGATACAGCGTTCGTGTTCAGGCGCGTACAAACTAGTGCATTTGTATTGAAAATCAGCCGATTCGCTCATGACATAAAAGCCATGCGCGAAACCTTCGGGCACCCAGAACATGCGGTGATTATCAGCCGATAATTCTACGCCTACCCATTGACCGAATGTTGGTGAAGACCGGCGAATATCGACGGCAACATCATAAACGGTGCCGCTGGTAACCCGTACTAATTTGCCTTGTGGGTTTTCAATCTGGTAATGCAGACCACGTAAAATGCCGTGCGCAGAGCGGCTGTGGTTATCCTGAACAAAATTCATGTGCAGGTCGTGATCTGCAAAGGCTTGCTGGTTCCATGTTTCCATGAAAAAACCACGTTCATCGCCGAACACACGTGGTTCAATAATCAGTACTTCCGGTATCTTGGTAGGGATAATGTTCATAAGGTCGTCAGGGCCGCCAGATAAATGCCGTAACCACTCTTTTTAAGCGGCTCAGCGAGTCTATGTAGTTGTTCGCTATCAATATAGTTCATTCGCCAGGCAACTTCTTCCGGCGCGGCAATTTTCAGCCCCTGGCGTTCTTCAATAACACGGATGTAATTGGAAGCATCCAGCAATGAGGCATGGGTGCCGGTGTCCAGCCAGGCAGTGCCACGTTT
>CACVAV010000305.1 GCA_902727945.1 uncultured Thiotrichaceae bacterium
TTAATCTTTATCATTTTTATTGTCGGGTGTAACGCCTTTAAACATATCTTTCTGCATTTTTTGCCAGGTCTGCATGTTTTTTTCGCTGAGTTTTACCCAGTTATCCAGCGGCGTATTGGTGAGTGCTTTTTGCATTTGTTCCCGAAGTGCTTCTTGCTGGATACCAAATGTACTCATACTTTTTTCAAGGAATGTGGTAAAGCCTTGTTGGGTAGTTTCACCGTAATTGCGAATGAACTGAGCAAGAATGTCAGTACTAAATAAAGGTTGTCCACCCGCTTCTTGTTCCATAATAATTTGTAACAAAATACTGCGGGTAATATCTTCTCCACTTTGACGATCAATCACCTGAAAGGCCGTTTCTGCCATCACTAATTCCCGAACATTCGCGAGCGTGATGTAGCGGCTTTGATGAGTGTCATATAGTCTGCGGTTTGGGTATTTTTTTATAGTACGTGTTTCTGACATGTCGAGTTAAATCCGTTTTCCTTAGGGCTTTTGCAAAAATTGCGGAACCGACTTCCAATTGTATCCCTTATTTTGTGCATTGCACACTATTCCTGACAGATAAGTCTGTATTTTTCAGGGTATTAGGTATTCTTGTGGCAGGTAAGCCGTCAATCTGAGAGTGGATTGACATAAAAAAGGCACAGGGTGAGCTGTGCCTCTTGGGTACACTTCAACGTAAAAACGTTTTAGTGCATGTGCTGACCACCATTAGCTGCGTAGTTTGCACCAGTGATGAAAGCAGCATCGTCAGAGCAAAGGAAGCCAACCACTGCTGCAATTTCCTCTGGCTTACCCAGACGCTTCATTGGAATGCCATCAATGATCATGTCACGAATATCTTCACGGATAGCCATGACCATATCAGTACCGATGTAACCCGGGGAAACAGTGTTTACTGTCACGCCTTTGCGTACCACTTCCTGAGCCAGTGCCATTGTGAAACCATGAGCACCTGCTTTAGCGGCACTGTAGTTGGTTTGACCGGCCTGGCCTTTCTGGCCGTTGATTGATGCAATGTTGACGATACGGCCAAAACCGTTCTCAGTCATGCCTTCAACGAACTGGTGACAAACATTAAACAGGCTGTCGAGATTAGTCGCCATCACTGCTTTCCACTTTTCCGGTGTCAGACGTGTGAATTTACCATCACGTGTAATGCCTGCGTTATTGACAATGACATCAACACGGCCATGATCAGCGAGAATATGCTCTCTCATGTGCACACACGATTCATAATCACTAACGTCGCACGGGTATAAATCAACGTCAAAATTCTGAGCTTCAGCCCAGGCTTTTGCCTGTTCTTCCGGCTCGAAGTAAGTGGTGATTACTTTAAAGCCATTGTCCGCTAAACGCTGGCAAATTGCCGTTCCGATACCGCCGGTTCCGCCAGTTACTAATGCTACTTTACTCATAATAATTTCCTTTTGAGTTGAAAGTTGGGAGTTAAACTTTTTCTACCGCTAGTGCTACGCCCTGGCCACCACCGATACACAGTGTTGCCAGACCTTTTTGAGCACCGGTACGTTCCATACCATGTAACAGAGTTACCAGTACGCGGGCACCTGATGCACCAATCGGGTGACCCAGAGCAATAGCGCCGCCGCTAACGTTCACTTTGCTCAGATCAAAACCTAAATCTTTATTTACCGACATTGCTTGCGCTGCAAACGCTTCGTTTGCTTCAATCATATCCAGATCAGCCGCTGTCCAGCCTGCTTTTTCCAGACACCGGGTGGTGGCCGGAATAGGGCCTGTGCCCATGATTGCCGGATCAACACCTGCGCTGGCGAAGGCTTTAATGCGTGCCATTGGCGTCAGGCCAAGTGCTTTTGCTTTAGCAGCCGTCATCACCATCACGGCAGCAGCGCCGTCGTTAATGCCTGATGCGTTACCGGCAGTTACGGTGCCGTCTTTACTGAATGCCGGACGCAGTTTGCCCAGCGATTCTGCGGTAGTGCCGTGGCGTGGGAACTCATCGGTGCTGAACACAACCGGATCACCTTTGCGCTGCGGGATACTAACAGGTGTAATTTCATTGTCGAAGTGACCGGCTTTCTGTGCTGCTTCTGTTTTTTGCTGTGAAGCTGCTGCGAATGCATCCTGCTCATCACGGGTGAATTCGTATTTGTCAGCAATATTCTGAGCAGTTGTGCCCATGTGATAATTATTGAAGGCACACCAAAGGCCATCTTTAATCATGGTATCGACCATTTTCCAGTCGCCCATTTTCTGGCCATTACGTGAGTTAGGGACAACGTGAGCAGAGGAACTCATATTTTCCTGGCCACCTGCAATTACAACTTCAGCATCGCCACAAGCCACTGCCTGGAATGCTAAGTGAACTGCTTTCAAGCCACTGCCACATACTTTATTAATCGTCATGGCCGGCGTTTTTTCAGACAAACCTGCTGATATAACTGTTTGGCGAGCCGGATTCTGTCCACTGCCAGCGGTCAGTACCTGGCCCAGAATAACCTCATCCACCTGATCATCAGACAGGCCGGTTTTTTCCATCAGGCTTTTGATAACGGTGGCACCCATATCAGGAGCACTGACTCCTGCTAAAGTTCCGCCAAAAGAACCTAGCGCGGTACGTGTAGCCGCTACAATGACAATATCATCACGCATTTTGTACATCTCCTTGGGATAAAAAGTGCTTTATGTTGCGGTGCACAAAATAGCATGATAAAGTTGTTCCAACAACCTTTTTTATCGTTTGGCGGAGAGTCACAATAATGAACATACCAGGCTGGTCGGAAGATATGATGAAGAGCTGGACAGAAGCCCAGCAAAACTACTGGAATAATTTAATGGGCGTGAGTGGAAATACTGCCAGTGTGCCGAATTGGGCTGAAGGCATGGAAAAGTGGTGGTCAATGGTAACGCCGCAAATGCCGGTACAGGCGAATGAGTTGATGAGTCGCGTGTTTGAAATGGGCAAGGTTTATACTCGTTTGGCTGAAGATGCGGTGGCTGCTACTTCCGGTTCTGAAAATAAGAATGTGTTGGAAGGCTGGATGACCTCAATGGAGCAAGGCTTCAAGGATTGGTCAGTTCAAAACGGTACGGATTTTTCAAATATCGGCACCGGTAGCCATGTTGTTGAAGGCTGGCAGCAGGTGATGGATAGTATGGGTATGGGCGCATTTAAGGCTATGCCTGATATGGCGTCCAACGCTGAAGCGTGGCAGGAGCAAGTGCAGAAAATGCTCGGTTTATCCGGTCCTGGCGGAACCATTCCACAGGATAGTCAAGCTAAGCTGGCAGAACTTACTGCGACTTATCAGAAAGCGATGCAGGATTATATGGGTGCATTTTCAGGGCAGGGCGTAGACTCGGTTCAGGCATTGCGTGAGCGTATGGAGCAGTTATCCAAAGACGGCGCTAGCATTACTTCACTGCGTGAACTGTATGACCTGTGGGTCGATGTGAGTGAAGAGGTGTATCAGAAATTTGCAATGAGTGACCGCTATCAGAAAGTTTATGGTGAGATGGTGAACTCTTTTGTTGCGCTGAAAGGTGGTATCGATACCGTACGTGAAACTCAGTTGCAGGCGTTGCGGATTCTGACCACCACTGACCTTGATGAGCTACTTAAAAGTCAGCATGAAGCGGCGCGTGAGAATGAAGACCTGAATGATCAGGTGGATGAGCTGAAAGAGCGTGTTAATTCTCTTGAAGACACAAAAAGTAAAACAGGGCGTAAAGCGGCAGAAAAAGTAACGCCTAAAAAGCCGGTAGCTAAAAAGCCTGCTGCAACAAAAGCAGCGGATTCGGCGGCTAAGCCAGCAAAACAACCTGCTAAAAAAGCACCCGTCACCAAGCCTGAAGTCGCTGCAGTGAAGCCTGAGGTTGCAGTTGCAAAAACTGCACCAAAACCAAAAGCAACGCCTAAGCCAAAAACAGCAGCTGCGGAGCCTGAGGCTACAGTCGCAAAAACTTCACCAAAACCAAAAACTGCTACTAAACCAAAAACAGCTGCAAAAACTGCACCAAAGGTAGTAACTGCGAAGCCTGTTGCTGCACCAAAAAGCACAGCGGCGGCTGAAGAGACAACTAAGGCCAAAAATGCTCAAATTAAGAGCAGTAACAAACCAGATGACCTGACTAAAATTAAAGGCTTGGGGCCTAAAATGCAGGAAAAGCTGATTGATGCCGGTATCCAGACATTTGACCAATTGGCTGCATTATCGGATGATCAGGCTCAGGTGCTGGATAAGCAGCTGGATGCCCGTGGTCGTTTAGTTCGCGAAAACTGGGTAACTCAGGCTAGTGACATATCCGGCGGTAAGCTGGCGTGAGTAGGCATGCAAAAATCTGTGAAAGTACCTTGCATGCTGCCTAAATAAAGATGTGGTAAAGCGCTGTCATAATCGTGTGACAGCGCAACTCCCATCAGATGACGGGAGTGTTGAGAGTGAATCCGTTTCAAATCAGTTCTGAAGCCATAGCCGGAGAGATCAACACCTTTCAGCGTAAATTATCTGAAGGTATGGCGCATTTAATCAGCATGGACGAGTTGCCGTCAGGGGTGACGCCGCATGATGTGGTATTTGAGCGTGGCAAACTACGCTTATTACATTATAAGGGTGATCCCACCGTCGAACGTAACCCCACCCCTCTTATTATTGTCTATGCGTTGGTAAACCGGCCTTATATGACCGACCTGCAGGAAAACCGCTCTACGGTACAAGGGCTGTTGGACGCAGGGCAGGATGTTTATCTGGTGGACTGGGGCTATCCCGATCGTACAGATCGTTTTACTACTTTGGATGATTATCTGAATCGTTCCTTGCACTCCTGTGTGAAGGCGGTTTGTCGGCAGCATGCTATTGATCAGGTCAACTTGTTAGGCATTTGTCAGGGTGGTGTGTTTAGTCTCTGTTATAGCGCGATGCATCCGGAGAAAGTTAAGAATCTGATTACGATGGTGACCCCCGTTGATTTTCATACCGAGGGCAATATGCTGAGTCACTGGGCGAAGCCGATTGATGTCGATCAGTTGGTGGATACGTTGGGCAATATACCGGGCGAGCTGATGAACTGGATGTTTCTGAATCTGAAGCCGTACCGGCTGATGGGGCAGAAGTACCTTGGATTGGTGGATCGCATGGATGATGAAAAAGCGCTGAATAGCTTTATGCACATGGAAAAGTGGATATTTGATAGTCCTGACCAAGCCGGAGAAACGTTCCGTCAGTTTCTGAAGGATTTTGTGCAGCAGAATAAATTGATCAAAGGTGAGGTCGAAATTGGCAGGCACACTATCGATTTATCCAATGTGACTATGCCGGTTCTGAATATTTATGCAGAGCAGGATCACCTGGTGCCGCCGTCAGCTTCTAAGGTATTATCGGAACATGTTGGAACCAATGATTATTCTGAGGTGTCTTTTAATGGCGGGCATATCGGCGTTTATGTCAGCGGTAAGGCCAGGAAGATAGTGCCACCGGCTATTGGTGTCTGGTTGGATGAACGTTATTGATGTGTGTTAAGTTGGCTAATTACTTGTTATTTAAGCTTGTATTTTCAACGGTGGGATTTAGTTCGGAATACAGGTGATAAAATTAGTATTTCGGTCTTGACGCTTTTGGCAGGGCGGCGTATAGTTCGCGGCACTTGAAACACAGTGCCATGAGTTTTGTGGTCAGTCGGGGTATAGCGCAGTCTGGTAGCGCGCCTGCTTTGGGTGCAGGATGTCGGGAGTTCGAATCTCTCTACCCCGACCAATTTTCAAGTCGCAAGCTTTATAAGTTTCAGTCTGCGCCCGTAGCTCAGCTGGATAGAGCAACGGCCTTCTAAGCCGTGGGTCGCAGGTTCGAGTCCTGCCGGGCGCGCCATTTTGTCCAGCAGGTGAAGCTTTCAGTGGTGGCTGTAGCTCAGTTGGTAGAGTCCAGGATTGTGATTCCTGTCGTCGCGGGTTCGAGCCCCGTCAGCCACCCCACTTATAATTCTTAAGTTTGCAATCATTTAGATTATACAAGTTGCCTTAGGCTATGTATAATCGCCTCCTTTTATGCGAAAGTGGCGGAATTGGTAGACGCGCTAGATTTAGGTTCTAGTGTCGCAAGGCGTGAGAGTTCGAGTCTCTCCTTTCGCACCATTTATAAACATCTCAAACTATTTTTGATAGTCCCCCGTCACGTCAGGAAGTGATGAGGGATTTAAGAGGTATGGCATGCAAGTTTCTGTAGAGAACACCGGTAATATCGAACGTAAAATGACGGTAACGTTACCTGCTGAGCGTATTGACCAGGAAGTTGATAAGCGTCTTAAGTCAATGCGCGGACGTGTGCGTATCGATGGCTTCCGCCCTGGTAAGGTTCCTTTTACTGTTGTTAAGCAGCGTTATGGTGCTTCTGTGCATCAGGAAGTGGTAGGTGATGCTGTGCAGGAAAGCTTCAGCGAAGCTGCAACGCAGCAGGAACTCCGGGTGGCGGGGCTGCCTTCCATTGACATGGATGGCATGCAGTTGGGTGAGCCTTTGGAATATACCGCTACCTTCCAGGTCTATCCTGAGTTCGAGGTGGGTGATGTTTCTACCTTAGAGGTGACACGTCCTACGGCTGAAATCGGCGAAGAAGACATCGATAAAATGGTCGAAGTTATTCGCGATCAGCAAAAAGTATGGAACGATGTTGAGCGTGCTGTTGCTGACAAAGATCAGGTAACTGTCGATTTTGTTGGTTCACTGGATGGTGAGTTGTTCGACGGCGGTTCAGCAGAAGACTTTGTTGTCGAGCTGGGTGCCGGACGTATGCTTCCTGATTTTGAAGCAGCACTGATTGGTATGAGTGTTGGTGAAGAGAAAGAAGCTGATGTGTCTTTCCCTGATGAGTATCAGGCTGAAAATCTTGCTGGCAAAACTGCACAATTCAAATTAACTGTTAAGTCTGTTCAGGAATCTGCTCAGCCGGAATTGAATGAAGAATTCATTAAGCAGTTCGGTGTTGAAGATGGTTCGGTTGAAACTTTTCGCGCTGAAGTAAAAAATAATATGCAGCGTGAGTTGTCTAATGCGCTGAAAACCCGTATCAAGCAGCAGGTAATGGATGGTTTGTCTGCACTGCATGATATTGAAATGCCGGATGCACTGGTGACTGATGAAGTGAAACATGTTCGTGATGAATTTGCTCAGAACATGAAAAACCAAGGCATGGACGGTGCATCTGCTGCAAACTTGCCGGATGATCTGTTTAAGCCGCAGGCTGAGCGTCGGGTCAAATTAGGCCTGATTGTCGGTGAAATCATCCGTCAGAAAGAAATGCAGCGTGATCAGGCACGTGTTGATGCTATGCTGGAAACGCTGGCCGCTTCTTACGAGGAGCCAAGTGCATTAATCGAATACTACAAGACCAACCCACAGGCGATGCAGACTGTTGAAGCAGCGGTGATGGAAGAGATGATTGTGGATTGGGTGATGGATACTGCACAGGTAATTGACGAGCCAAGTGACTTTGACAGCATTATGAATCCTAAACAGGATGTTGCTGAAGAAGCTGATGGCAAGATTGAAGAAGCAGCAGTAGCGTAAACCTGACGGTCGTATAAAAGTGGAGTTGTTCTAATGTCTTATAATAATGGTGGTGCAATGGATACTAAAGCTTTGAACTTGGTGCCCATGGTAGTTGAACAGTCTTCGCGCGGTGAGCGTGCGTATGATATTTACTCGCGCTTGCTGAAAGAGCGGGTTATTTTCTGTGTCGGGCCGGTTGAGGATTACATGGCGAATGTCATCGTCGCTCAGTTGTTGTTCCTGGAATCAGAAAATCCTGAAAAAGATATTTACCTGTATATCAATTCGCCGGGTGGCGTGGTGACTGCGGGTATGTCGATTTATGACACCATGCAATTTATCAAGCCGAAGGTGAGTACATTGTGTATTGGTCAGGCTGCTAGTATGGGTGCTGTTCTGTTGGCAGGGGGTGCCGAAGGTAAGCGTTTTGCGTTGCCTCATTCGCGTATCATGATTCACCAGCCATTGGGTGGGTTTCAGGGGCAGGCCTCTGATATTGAAATTCATGCCAGAGAAATTCTGAAAATCCGTGAAGAGCTGAATACCGTGTTATCTAATCACACGGGACGTCCAATGGAAGAAATTGCTAAAGATACTGATCGTGATAATTTCATGACAGCGAAAGACGCGAAAGAGTACGGCATCATTGATGATATTCTTACGCAGCGTGCCGGTGAGTAGCCGTTTTTAGCGTGAACCATTAAGTTTTTTGCAAAACAGCCTGTATTTACAGGCTGTTTTCATTTTATTTAAAGGTTATTCAAAGTATTCTTAGGTGTATGCTAGGATTTTTCTTTGAAGGTGGCTTGAGATTGTTGATTCCGGCATTACATAGTAGAATTCAGTATGTACATATTTCATGATAGTTGGGTTGTCTGACTGCAGATAGAGGTTCTAATGAGTAAAGATAAGAAGGGTGGTCAAGATAACGGCAAGTTGCTGTATTGTTCATTTTGCGGAAAAAGTCAGCACGAAGTCCGTAAACTGATTGCGGGGCCTTCTGTGTTTGTTTGTGATGAGTGCGTTGACTTGTGCAATGACATTATCCAGGAAGAAATGCATGCCAGTCATGATGAAGTTGATGACAATGCTTCTTTACCTATACCTCGTGAGATTAACCAAAGCCTGGATGATTATGTCATTGGTCAGGTGCTGGCTAAGAAAGTACTGTCTGTAGCCGTCTATAATCATTACAAACGCCTGCAACGTCAGGGCAAAGATGATGTCGAGTTGGCAAAAAGTAATATTATGCTGATTGGCCCGACCGGTAGTGGTAAGACCTTACTGGCTGAAACACTGGCGCGTTTGTTGAATGTTCCGTTCACTATTGCTGATGCAACAACACTAACTGAAGCCGGTTATGTCGGTGAAGATGTTGAGAATATCATCCAGAAATTGTTGCAGAAGTGCGATTATGACGTTGAAAAAGCGCAAAATGGTATTGTCTATATTGATGAAATCGATAAGATTTCCCGAAAGTCAGATAATCCTTCTATTACCCGTGATGTTTCCGGTGAAGGCGTTCAGCAGGCATTGCTGAAGTTGATTGAGGGAACGGTTGCGTCTGTTCCTCCTCAGGGTGGCCGTAAACACCCACAGCAGGAATTCCTGCAGGTTGATACCAAAAATATTCTGTTTATTGTTGGTGGTGCTTTTGCCGGTATGGATAAGGTAATTCGTGACCGGACAGAAAAAGGCAGTATTGGTTTTGGGGCGGCTGTTAAAGCGCCGGACGATGCGCGTAGTTTTGGTGAAATTATTCGTGATATCGAAGCTGAAGATTTAGTGCGTTATGGCCTGATTCCTGAATTCGTTGGACGTTTACCCGTAGTGGCTACCTTGCAGGAGTTGGATGAAGACGCATTAGTCCGGATTTTAACTGAACCTAAGAATGCACTGACAAAACAATATGCCCGCCTGTTTGAGATGGAAGGCGCAGAACTGGTTTTCCGTGATGATGCATTGCATGCTATCGCACGTAAAGCGATGGAGCGTAAGACCGGCGCCCGTGGTTTGCGTACTATTATGGAAAAAATTCTGCTGGATACCATGTACGAACTACCTTCTGATGAGATGGTGACTAAAGTGGTGGTTGATGAGTCTGTAGTGGCCGGTGATGCGGCACCTTATCTGATTTACGAAAACACAGAGCAACCTAAAGTTGCAGCCACTGCAGTCGAGTAATAGCTACACTTATTTTATGCTGACACTGCCGGATTCTGCCGGTAGTGTCTTCCTTGCCGTTATGACACACACGAACAGCACACAGGTGAGGGTTGATTTCACTAGTCGCTGTTGCTGGTGAGTGAAAGAGGTAAAAGTTATGTCCGAATCCGATAGTTTGCCAGCATCAGTGAATGAGCTGATTGTCCCGGTACTCCCCCTGCGTGATGTTGTTGTTTATCCACATATGGTTATTCCGCTTTTTGTGGGGCGGCATAAATCTATCCAGGCTTTAGATGCTGCGATGGCTGGTGACAAGCAGGTTTTGCTGGTTGCACAACGCAGTGCTGATGTTGATGATCCGGAACTGGACGATGTCCACACCGTCGGAACCTTGGCGACGATCCTGCAATTATTAAAACTGCCCGATGGTACTTTGAAAGTATTGGTAGAGGGTTTAGATCGCGCTGAAATGGTGGCGATTGATGAAGATAGCCCCTATTTTGCTGCCCGCGTGGAGATCCGGTCTTCTGAGCTGAGCCTTGATGAGCGTAAATCAGAAGTAATGGGCCGCTCCTTAACGGGCTTATTTGAGCAGTACGTAAAACTTAATAAAAAAGTACCGCCTGAAATCCTGTCCTCACTGGCCAGCATTGATGACCCTGTGCGCCTCGGTGATACGATCGCGGCGCATCTGGGGCTTAAAATTGCTGAGAAGCAGAGTATTCTGGAAACCTTAGATGTTAATGAGCGCATTCAGCATCTGATGGAGCTGATTGAGAATGAGCTGGATTTGTTGCAGGTCGAGAAAAAAATCCGTGGGCGTGTTAAGCAGCAGATGGAGCGTAGTCAGCGTGAATATTATCTGAATGAGCAGATCAAGGCGATTCAGAAAGAACTGGGTGATATGGATGAAAGCCCCGGTGAAGTTGATGAGTTGGCCCGCAAGATTGAAAAAGCTGGTATGCCTAAAGAAGCTAAAGATAAAGCCGGGACAGAACTGAATAAGCTGAAAATGATGTCGCCCATGTCTGCTGAGGCTACGGTCGTACGTAATTACATCGATTGGATGGTGGGATTGCCGTGGAAGAAAAAGTCACGTGTCTTATCTGATCTGGCTGAGGCGGAAAAAATTCTCAATGAAGACCATTATGGCCTGGATGAAGTTAAGGAGCGTATTCTTGAGTTCCTGGCCGTGCAACAGCGGGTGAAAAAAATTAAAGGGCCGATTTTGTGCCTGGTGGGGCCTCCTGGTGTGGGTAAAACTTCGCTGGGGCAGTCTATTGCCAGAGCAACAGGTCGCAAGTTTTCCCGTATGGCGTTGGGCGGCGTACGTGATGAGGCTGAGATTCGTGGTCACCGTCGTACTTACATAGGCTCTTTGCCCGGAAAAATTATCCAGAATTTATCAAAGGTGGGCACACGGAATCCGCTATTCCTATTGGATGAAATTGATAAGATGGCAACAGATTTTCGGGGTGATCCGGCCTCTGCGCTATTGGAAGTGCTTGATCCTGAACAGAATCATACGTTTGCGGATCATTATCTGGAAGTGGACTTTGATTTATCCGATGTCATGTTTGTGGCGACTTCAAATACGATGCGTATTCCGGGGCCTTTGCTGGACCGGATGGAAGTGATTCGTATTCCCGGGTATACCGAGGATGAGAAGCTAAATATTGCTAAGAACTACCTGATCCCTAAACAGTTGAAAGCAAATGGTCTGGAAGAAGGCGAGTTGACAATCAGTGAGTCTGCTGTAATGGAGATTATTCGTCATTATACCCGTGAGGCGGGTGTGCGTAATCTGGATCGCGAACTATCCAAGCTGTGCCGGAAGGCAGTTAAGCAACACCTTCTTACCAATAAAACCCGTTCTTTAGTGACACCACGTAATATTGAGAAGTACCTGGGTGTACGTCGTTGTGACTTCGGGCGTGCTGATAAGGAAAATCAGGTAGGTCAGGTAACAGGCCTTGCCTGGACTTCGGTGGGTGGTGATTTACTGACGATTGAAAGCGCTTTGCTACCAGGCAATGGTACTATTAAAAGTACGGGTCGTTTGGGTGATGTGATGAAAGAGTCGATCCATGCTGCGGAGACCGTCGTTAAAAGCCGGGCGCGGAATTTGGGCATTACGCGTAGTTTTCTGCGCAAGCACAATGTGCATATCCATGTGCCGGAAGGTGCGACGCCTAAAGACGGGCCGAGTGCGGGTATTGGTATGGTGACGGCTATTGTGTCTGCGATGACTTCAATTCCGGTAAGGGCAGATGTTGCTATGACCGGCGAGATTACATTGCGCGGGGAGGTTTTGCCTATCGGCGGCTTGAAGGAAAAACTGTTAGCAGCGCATCGTGGTGGTGTGCAGTTAGTGCTTATTCCGAAGGATAATGAAAAAGATCTGGCTGAAGTGCCTGATGTTGTTAAGAAGGGCTTGGAAATCAGAACGGTTAAATGGATAGATGAGGTGCTCGAATTGGCGTTAGAAAAAGCGCCTGAGCCGCTTATTGAAGATGAAACCGATGCTGCGGATGAAGATGAATCCGTTTCTGTTGTGGGTGCTGCTTTGGATGAAAATGAGCCGGAAGGCCCCAGAACGCACTGATTTAGGGAAAAGCGCTAAGGAATGTTTTCATTTAGTTGACACTTCCGAAAGGTCGCTGGTATAACGGTCTTGCATATTCACATAGTGGCTTTTTTGCCACAAGGCTATAAGAGTGGAATGTTCCGGTTTCCCTTGTTAATAACGAATTCATAAGGAATCTTTCTATGAACAAAACAGAACTGATAGATGCGGTATCTGCGAAGTCTGGTCTAACTAAAGCAGATGCAGATCGGGCTTACAAAGCGATGGTTGATGTGGTCTCAGAGCAGCTGGCTGAAGGTGAGCAAATTTCACTGATTGGCTTTGGTACTTTCCTTGTGAGAGAGCGCCAGGCACGTACCGGGCGTAACCCTCGTACGGGCGATGCGATTGAAATTGCAGCGGCAAAAATTCCTGCATTTAAGGCTGGTAAAGCGCTAAAAGATGCAGTAAACTAGCCGCCTTTCCAGTGACGGGTGATTAGCTCAGTTGGTAGAGCGTCGCCCTTACAAGGCGAATGTCGGGGGTTCAAGTCCCTCATCACCCACCATTGTTATTGGAATTGGAGTGGTAGTTCAGTTGGTTAGAATATCGGCCTGTCACGCCGAGGGTCGCGGGTTCGAGTCCCGTCCACTCCGCCAACAATTTGAAAAGGGTGCTTATAGTTAAGCATCCTTTTTTAATGTAGTGACACAAAATGTGATGATACACCCAGTGGAGCGGTAGTTCAGTTGGTTAGAATATCGGCCTGTCACGCCGAGGGTCGCGGGTTCGAGTCCCGTCCGCTCCGCCACTTTTTTCAATGATGGGTGATTAGCTCAGTTGGTAGAGCGTCGCCCTTACAAGGCGAATGTCGGGGGTTCAAGTCCCTCATCACCCACCATCATTGTTCTTCATTTTCGATAAATCCTTCTCTATCTTCTCTCTCTGTATTAATGTGAAAGTTGCAGGCTTTTATACATGAGGGCGAAATCTTTTTATGTGGTTACTCAGTAGTTCTTTCCCTCTTTGGCCGCTTTTTGTATGATGCGTGCTTAGTGGTTCTTTTGCCTAGGGGCAGGCCTGTTTCAGATCAATTTCATTAATAATACGCAGAATAAATATGTTACAAGCAATTCATGATAAGGCTAAGGGCTGGATAGCCTACGCCATCGTCGGTTTTATATGCATACCGTTTGCCTTATGGGGCATAAATTCATATTTTGAGGGAGGGGCTGCTCAGCCTGTCGCAACCATTAATGGTGAAGAAATTTCATCACAGGACGTGCAGTTTCAACTGTCGCAGATCCGGCGGCAATATGGGCGCTTAGCTTCCAGTTTAGGTGAAGATCAGTTGAAGCAAATGGCACTGGATAATGTCATTAACCAGACTTTGTTACGTCAGAAAGCTGAGGAAGAAGGGTATCGTGCCAGTGGCCCTGAGGTGTTTGAGAATATCTCCCGTTCTTTTCAGACCGATGGAAAGTTTGATCGTGAGCAATATGAGCGATTTTTGCAATCCCAGCGTCGTAATCAGGGTGAGTTTGAGAACCAGGTGCGTGAAGATCTGACACTCCGGCATTTCCAAAGTGCTGTTTCCTCTACTGCATTTGTGCCGAAAGCGCAGGCTGAGTTCTACCAGTCGTTGCGCAAGCAACAGCGTGATGTTGAGCATTTTACGTTGAAAGTATCTGACTTTGAAGGCAAGGCTGAGGTTACTGATGAGCAGGTTGCCGAATACTATGAGCAAAATAAAGCGCGCTTCATGACTGAACAAAGGGTTAAGTTGGCTTATATTGAAATAAATCAGGATGAGCTGGCTAAAGATGTTGAAGTGACTGATGAAATTTTACAACAATATTATGACGAAAATTCAGACCGTTATCTGACACCTGAGTCACGTAACACCAGTCATGTGTTGATCACTACGGACTCGAGAACGGAAGAAGAAGCGAAGCAGTTGGCTCAAAGTTTATATGATGCGATTCAGTCAGGGGAGCGAACTTTTGAAGATGTTGCGCAGAAAGACTCTGATGATAAAGTGGCCGCTGAAAATAATGGTGTAGTAGCCGACGTTGTGATGGGTGACTGGGGGCCATTATTTCAGAATGCTGTATTTGCACTGGAAGCCAATCAGGTGTCTGAGCCGGTCAAAACTGAGGCAGGTTATGAACTTCTTCGTGTCAATACTATTACTAAGGCCGTACAAAAGTCATTTGCTGAAGTTAAGTCGGAGTTAGAAGAAGATTACCGTAAGACTAAAGCTGCTGATCTATACCTGGATAAAACAGATCAGGTGCAAACGATCGCTTACGAGCAAAGTGGCGATTTAGCACCGGCAGCGCAGGCGGCGGGTTTAACCGTTAAGTCTACTGATTGGGTGACGCGCACTAAAGGTGAGGGGATTGCAGAAAATCCTAAAGTACTGGATGCTGCCTTTTCGGAAGATGTGCTGGGTGGTGGGAAAAATTCTGAGCCGCTAGAGTTGTCTGATACCCAGGCTGTTGTCGTGCGGGTAACTGAACAAGAGGCTGCAAAACAGAAGTCACTGGATGACGTTAAAGATGAAATCGTAAGCACTTTGAAAGCAGAAGAAGCGCGTAAGTTGACTGCAAAAAAGGGTGAGGAGCTTCTGGCTGCTTTAATAGCTGCAGGTGATTGGTCTGTAGTGGACGCTGAAGCCGCCACTAAGTCTACCGGAACTGAGGCTACTGAAAAGCTGGTGACTGCTGATGAAGAAGCTAAAGCCTCAGTTATTGAGAAGGCAGGTAAAATAGAGCGGGTGGGTAGTCAATTACCTCCGGCTGTTGTCGGTGAGGCATTTGCGTTACCACGGCCTGAAGCTGGTAAATCCAGTTGGGGGAGTGCAGTCATGGCAAATGGTGACTATGTACTGGTCGCGGTGAAGTCGGTTGAAGATGGTGCTGTTGAGCTGGATGATAATGCTAGACAATTGGTGAATAGCTCGGTTAGTAATCGTGAGGTGGGTGCTTTGCTAAAAGCCTTGCGGGAACGTGCTGAAATTGAGTTGGCGCCAGAAAATATATAGCCTTATCGTCGAATAGTCGTAAAAAAGCCTGCATGTCAGGCTTTTTTTACATGTTAACCCCGTAATTTTTTGGTTTTGCAGTCCTGATATGAACATACATTTAAAAGCCTTGGGCTGTCGCCTGAATGAGGCTGAATTAGAGCAATGGTCACAGACATTCCGTAGCAACGGGCATCAAATTGTTCAATCGTCCCCTGATGCTGATGTGGTGGTTCTTAATACCTGCGCTGTTACCAATGAAGCATCAGCAAAGTCACGCCGTTTAATGAATCGTTTGTACCGTGATAACCCTGCTGCAAAATTGGTGGTTTCCGGTTGTTATGCGACGTTGCAGGCGGATGAGGTGGCGGATAATCTGGGCGTGGATCTGGTGGTGCCGAACGACCGGAAGGATCAGCTACCTGAACAAGTCATGAAGGCGTTTGAACTACCTATTATGCCTAAAATCATGACCGAGCCGGGTGAGTCAGGTTTGTTTATTCGCGGGCGGCATCGGGCGTTCATTAAAATTCAGGATGGCTGCCGTTATCGTTGCACATTTTGTATTGTAACCGTGGCGCGTGGTGAAGAGCGTAGCAGGCAGGAGACTGAGATTATTGATGAAATCAATCAACTGTCACAGCAAGGTATACAGGAAATCGTCCTGACGGGCGTGCATGTGGGGGGTTATGGCAGTGATCTGGATAACAGTACATTATATTCATTAGTGCAGCGGGTGCTGGCGGAAACTGATATTCCACGCATTCGTTTTGCTTCTGTGGAACCGTGGGATTTGCCGGATAACTTTTTTGCATTGTTCAGTGATTCCCGCTTGATGCCACATATGCACCTGCCTATTCAAAGTGGTGCTGATTCTGTTTTACGCCGCATGGCGCGGCGCTGTAAAACCGGTGAATTTACAACACTGCTTGAGCAGGCAAGACGCGATGTTCCTGGTTTTAATGTGACAACTGATATTATTGTCGGCTTTCCCGGAGAGACGGAAGAAGAATGGGCTGAAACGTTGGCGTATGTTGAGCAAACCGGTTTTGGTCATATCCATATATTCACTTATTCTGAGCGGGAAGGCACTAAGGCTGCCCGCCTTGAAAACCGGGTAGCGGAACCTGTGCGCAAACAACGCAGTCAAACCCTGCATCAGTTGGCCGAACAGTTGAAGCAGAATTGGTTGCGACAGCAGTTGGGCCAGTCAGTTAATGTGCTTTGGGAACGGCGTAGAGAGGAGGGTGGTCAGGCTTTTTATAGCGGTTATACACCTAACTACTGCAAAGTTATCGCACAAACGGATACTGTTCCAGCGCTGGTAAATAAAATTACGCCAGTGTATTTGGGTGCTCTCGATGACGGGAGTGCTATTTTGCAAGGAGAGTTTGTGTGATGTCTGCTAACAGATCTGAATGTCGTGGATTACTACTTAGTTTATTTGTCGGTTTGTTTTTATTGGGCGGCTGTATGTCTTCTGAGCAGCAACAGGCGCGGGAAGTAGCTAATAGTTTTTGGCAGGCAGTGTTGGATAAAGACATGGAGACTGCTAAAGGATTAGTGACCTGGGATAGCGTTGAATACCTGAAGTTTCTCAGTAATGATAAATTGGCTGCGCAAAATTTTGAAACCGGTGAACTGCAAATTACTGATGGTGTTGCTGAGATTGCCACGGTGCTGAATAGTGGCTCAACCGCTGAAATGCAGATACCAGTGCGTACAATATTGGTTCGTCATGAAGATGGTTGGCTGGTGGATGTGCAAAAAACATTGGGTTCCATGGTCAGTGGAGCCATGGGAAGTATCGTTGATCAATTGAATAGTTTTATGCAGGACGGCCTTAAGGGGTTGGATGAATCGCTGAGTGACAGCATTGATCAGTTGGGCAAAACACTAGAGAACGGTTTGCAGGATTTACAAAAAGAATTGCTGAAGCCTCCGGTAGCTCCCCATAAAAATGATGAGCAGGCAATTTGAGTTTGTATGGGTTTTTTGGCGCTAATCACTGATTTTTAACTCTTTATTTGTAGGTGTTTTTTTTTAGATCATGCTTTTGGGAACTATCTTTACTAAGATCGTTCTTAATAAAAGGTATTTTTATTATAGTGTTCGTCGAGTAGTTGTAATATTAGTCACCCCTTTATCGGCCTGATGTCCATATACGGTGAGAAACCACCTGTTTGTCAGTAGCTTGCTGGTCATTGTTACATTTTATTTGCTACCTTGTTGTTGAAACCGGAAGTAGGTGTAGTTTT
>CACVAV010000306.1 GCA_902727945.1 uncultured Thiotrichaceae bacterium
CCGGATTATTTGCCTTAGATTGGCGTTCAGACGTCAGTCATAACAAAAATTATAAATTTAGTTGTTCCATTCCCTTTGTTGCCGGATTGTCATTGTGCGAATGATAATCCGGCTTTTTTTGGTATACCGCACAGCCTGTATAACTGCTAATCTGGCAATATGACAAAATCTTCGGTAACTTGAACAGACGTAGCCAGACCGGCGAATGTATCGCAATTAGCGGTTAGTGTTTCGCGGTGCTACAAACAATTAAATTCATACTACGCAGGTAAATAAAAATGACTCCTGAGCAAAGAGCAGTGGTTGAAAAAGCCCACCAACATTCCAGTCAGCGGGCTAAAGGTTATCGTGAGCAGGCACTGAAATTGTATCCCTGGATTTGCGGGCGGTGTACCCGTGAGTTTACGCATAAAAATTTGCGGGAACTGACAGTACATCATCGTAATCACGATCATGATTATAATCCACAAGATGGCAGTAACTGGGAGCTGTTATGCTTGTATTGCCATGACTATGAGCACCAGAAATTGCTGGAAGCCGAGCATGGTGGTTCCGCCGGATTAGATGGCCCGGCAGATGCAACTTATAACCCGTTTGCTGACTTAAAAGCTAAGATGAGTAAGAAGGGCTGACCTTCTCATCTCAGTTTGTCGTGTGGGTGAGCTGATGATGCTCATTGAGTGTTGTCTGTTTGAGCCATTTTTCCAGTCTGGCTGATAGCTCATCAATTCGCACCGGTTTCGACAGGTAGTCGTTCATGCCAGCGGCATAACATTTCTCATCATCGCCTTTCATGGTGTGAGCGGTTAAGGCCAGTATCGGTAGCTTCTGGTAATACTCATCTTCCAGCTTCCGGATGCTGCGGGTGGTTTCGTAACCATCCATTTCCGGCATTTGGCAGTCCATCAGCACCAATGAATAGCGGGTGTTTTGTACCGCTTTCAGTGCTTCCCTGCCATTATTGGCGTGGTCAACGTGTTGATAGCCGAGCTTTTTAAGCATGGCAATCGCGACCTTTTGATTCACCAGATTGTCTTCGGCCAGCAATATACGTGCATCGAGTGTTGTCTGGCTGACTGCTTGTGCCGGTGTGCTGGTGCTATCCGTGGTGGCTTTATTATTTGTAGTTGCGAGCCTGCCGGATGATTGATTGTCTGTGTCAGGTTGTTTTTCTTTCCGGTGTTGCGGTGCGTTCAGGCGTTGAATAGCGGCCAGAATCATTGAATGTTTTAGCGGCTTCGATAGGATCTGAACTTTGCGGCCTAAATCAATGCCCCGGAGCGGTTCCAGTTGCTTGCTACTCCCGTAAACTATGATTAAGGACTGGCTGTTTTCCCGGATGGCCGTAATGACCGATAACATACCCAGTGGGTGTTCAGGTTTGTGGTACACCATGTCCGCATCTAAGGCGATGACTGAAAAACTATTGTTTTCTTCCAAAGCAGATAACAGGTGGTTCAGGGTATTAGCAATCACCGGCGTCATATTCCAGTCCTGTAATTGCTGTTCGTAATAATTATTCAGTGTCAGATTATTGCCCAGTAACAGGATCGATAGATTGCCGGGTAGTGCTGGCCGGGGTTTCTGGTTTTCGACGACTTCAACCTGAATGGTTGTCCAGAAGGTAGAGCCTTTGCCATGCTTGCTGCGCAGACCGATTTCCCCGCCCATCAGGTGTGCCAGACGCTTGCAGATGGTTAAGCCCAGTCCGGTGCCCCCGTGCAGTCGTGTGCTGGAGCCGTCAACCTGAGTGAAGGCTTTGAATAAGGTTTTCTGCGCTTCCACCGGAATGCCACAGCCACTGTCATGCACTTCAAAACAAACGCTGGCCTGATTTGAGGGATTATTTTCAGGGTCTGTTACCGGTGCCGTGATCGACAGTACGACATAACCCCGGTGGGTGAATTTGATGGCATTGTTAATCAGGTTAATCAGTATCTGCCGGATTCTGATCGGGTCGCTGTTGATGATGTCGGGGACTTCCGGCGCAATGACATAAGCCAGCTCAATATTCTTGCCATAAGCCTGTTCGCCAAGCAGATCAATAACCCCCTCAGCAACAGACAATAAATGGAATTTGGAGTTATTGATGGTGAGCTTTCCGGCCTCGATTTTCGAAACATCAAGGATGTCATTAATGATTCTCAGCAAAGACTCAGCACTGTGTAACACCGTGTTTGTCAGGTCTTTCTGGGCAGGATTCAGACCACTGTCTAACAATAGCGTGCTCATGCCGATAACGCCATTCATCGGTGTGCGGATTTCATGGCTCATATTAGCCAGAAACTCCGATTTCATGCGCGTGGATTGCAGGGCTTTTTCATGCGCCTGAGCCAGTTCGGTCTCAGCCTGAATACGTTGCGTTATATCCCGTACTACGCCGGTGAAAATAACACTGTCCTGTATGCGGGCTTCATTGATGGACAGTTCGATCGGGAACAGGCTGCCGTCTTTGCGCTTAGCTTCCAGTTGACGGACTTTACCAATAAAGCCTATGCCGTCAGATTTCAGGTAATTGGTTAAATACTGATCGTGATGTGTTGCCTGATCACCGTGCATTAATGAGGATACATTTTGCCCGATCATTTCTTCCGGTGTGTAGCCGAACACATCCCAAACTGCAGGATTGGTTTCGATAATCGTGCCACGGCTGTCAATGACAATAATTGCATCGAGAATTGAGTCGACAATTGCCCTGGTTTTTGTTTGTGAGGTTTGTAATTGTTGTGAAAGCTTTTCGCGTTCTTCGATGCCTAGCGTCAGCTTTTGGTTAGCCTCTCTGGCATTTTTTTCTGCTCTTTGAGCGTTATGCAAAGAGGCGCGCATGCTGCGTAAAGCCAGTGTCAGGATGACCAGTAAAATAACGCCCATAACGGCGAGCATGAAAAATGACTGCATCATCAGTCCACGGGTTTCATTGGCCAGTGTGCCGACCGGCCGGGTGATGGACAATACACCCCGTACATCGCCTACTTTCCAGTTATTTTTGGGGGAACCGGGGTAGCTATTGTGGCAGCCAAGGCAACTTTCTGACAGGCGATCAGCTCTGGCGTAGCGCAGTACCTGACCACTTTCAGCGGTTTCGATGCGCCACACCGGTACTTCTGGTGACCGCTTTAATTCATTAATCGCCCAGGACTCGAATTCATCTTTTGGCCCGCCACTGCCTTCTTCGATGCGCCAGGGGAAGGGTTGGTCACTATAGAGTCTGATACCGTATTTTGCATCACTGTCAGCAAGGAATCTCCCGAAGTCCATTGATAAGGTGGCTGGTAAAGGCAGCTTGGCCGAGTTTTCATAGTCATGGCTGAATTCAATGCCATGTTCCTGTGCCGAAGGGACAATCTTTCTGGAATAGAAGGTGCGGAATTGTGCGACTGAGTCCGCAAATTCTTCCGCCTCACTGACCATGGTGCGCTCGGTGATCGCCTGGCTTTTCTGATGGCTGAACCAGAATACAAAGGCGGTGCCGCCGATGATGAGGATTGACAGAATGTAAGCAA
>CACVAV010000307.1 GCA_902727945.1 uncultured Thiotrichaceae bacterium
TTCTCACCAATCAACTCAATCTGATAACCATCGGGATCTTCCAGAAAAGCAATGATCGTTGTGCCGGCATTCATCGGCCCGGCCTCACGAATGACCTTTCCGCCCGCCGCTTTCATTTTGGCACAAGCTTCATAAACATCCGGTACTTCCAGTGCGATATGACCATAAGCATTACCCAGGTTATATTCGCTGGTACCCCAGTTGTAAGTCAGTTCAAGTACCGTTGATTCGCTTTCATCGCCATAACCCACAAAGGCCAGTGTAAACTCACCCTCCGGGTATTCCTTCTGGCGAAGTAGTTTCATATCAAGTACTTCAGTATAGAACTTAATAGAACGGTCGAGGTCACCGACCCGCAGCATAGTATGTAAAAAACGCATGATATATCCTTTGGTTTAACTAACCGGGTGCCAAAGTGACAAATCAGCGGAGGTATCAATCTGCCAGTCCGTTTCTTCCGGTGTGTCCGGGTTAGCATTTAAAATATTCCTGAAACGTTCACGGGTAATTTCTTCAGCACCCATGCTGCTCAGGTGAGCATTACTGATCTGGCAGTCAATCACAGAAAACCCCCATTTTAACAAATGGTAAGCCAGCGCAACGAAAGCAATTTTTGAAGTGTCCGGTTCTTTACTGAACATCGACTCACCACAAAATACACCACCGGCAGCCACACCGTATAAACCACCTGCCAGTTCACCTTGTTGATTATACACTTCGACAGAATGTGCTAATCCGGCCTGATGCAAACGACAGTAAGCAGCATGCATATCCTCAGTAATCCAGGTACCAGCGGTGTAGCTACGGGGTGCAGCACATGCCTGGACAACTTCAGTGAAATTTTTATCAAAAACAATAGTGTAGCCTTTATTTCTGATGCTCTTCCTTAAACTGCGACTGATGCGAATACGGCCAGGAAATAAGACAGCACGCGGGTTAGGACTCCACCAGTAAATGGGTTCTTCCGGCCCGAACCACGGGAAAATGCCCGAACGATAGGCATTTTCCAAACGGGTCACACTCAGGTCGCCACCCACCGCTAATAAACCGTTGGGTTCATCCCACGCTGACTCCACCGGCGGAAATTCCTCTGCCGGTTGTTTCGGGTTGAGCAGGTGCAGACTGAGTGTACGGGTCATTATTTAATGTATCTTCTTAAGTTCATTCTTCTTTAGCCAGATTATCCAGGAATTTTTCAGCGTCCAGCGCAGCCATACAACCGGTGCCTGCTGAAGTGATTGCCTGCCGGTAAACATGATCCATGACATCACCTGCCGCAAAAACACCCGGAATACTGGTTTGCGTAGCGTTGCCTTCCAAACCACTCTTTACTTTAATATAACCACCTGCCATGTCCAGTTGATCTGCAAACATAGTGGTATTTGGTTTGTGTCCGATGGCAATGAAAACACCCATCAGGTCAATATCCTGTGTTTCATCCGACTGAGTACTTTTAATTCTCATGCCGGTCACACCTGTTTTGTCACCCAGCACTTCTTCCAGGGTGTGGTTCCACATAATGTTAATATTACCGTTCTTTTCTTTTTCAAACAGGTGATCCTGAAGAATTTTTTCAGAGCGTAATTCATCACGGCGATGTACCAATGTTACTTCAGAGGCAATATTAGATAAATATAACGCCTCTTCTACCGCCGTATTTCCGCCGCCGATCACGGCTACTTTTTGGTTGCGGTAAAAAAATCCGTCACAGGTAGCACACGCTGAAACGCCTTTGCCCTTAAAAGCTTCTTCTGATTCAAGGCCCAGGTACATAGCGGATGCACCCGTACAAATGATCAGTGCATCACAGGTATATGAGGTGCTCTGACCTTCTAAAGTGAACGGACGCTGCTGTAAATCCACGCTTTTTATATGGTCAAAAATAACTTCAGTATCAAAGCGTTCAGCATGTTTCTTCATGCGTTCCATTAACGCCGGGCCTTGTACGCCATCATTGTCACCCGGCCAGTTATCTACATCCGTTGTCGTGGTTAGCTGTCCGCCTTGCTCCATGCCGGTAATTAATACCGGATTGAGGTTGGCACGTGCAGCGTATACCGCCGCCGTGTAGCCTGCGGGGCCGGAACCAAGGATAAGCAGTCTGCAATGTCTGGTGTTCATGTATAATTCTCCTGATATGTAACCGGCAGTGCTGCCAGTCAACTTAATGATGCTGTAATCCTATGCGAGCTTTGTAACGGGGTAAAGGGTTTATCGTTACCCGGGATACGTTCTATAATTGGCTGGCCAGTCAGAAATTTACTGTCTGACTCATTGCGACCCGCTGAATATTATGTAAATTTAAGGAATAGAACTTTTGAGTAAGGATATCAAGTTAAATCAGCGTAAGCGTGCCAGCTTACAGCAGGCCACCGTGATTATATTTATCGGCATTGCTGCGGTGATCATGTTGGCGCTATTAAGTTACAACCCTAATGACCCCGGGTTATTTCACCGTAACGCTAATCACGTGGGTAAGTGCGCTAATTTAGCTGGTTGTAAGGGTGCCTGGCTGGCCGACTTTTTGTTTGGGTTATTAGGTTACCTGGCATTTGCAGTGCCACTGGTGCTGGTTGCATCCGGCTTAACTGCATTCCGTTTTCCCAAACACCTACGCACGCCTGCTAATCCGATTGGCGGAATCAACAGTATCATTACGGCGGTCGGTGCGATTTTCACCTTGTTGGCCGGTAGTGGTTTGGCGCACTTGTTGTTTGTGCCGTATCCGGTAGGTATTGGTGGTGGTGTGCTGGGTAAACTGGTGGCGGGTTTGCTGACGGGTACTTTCCTGGGGCAATATGGCTCCTTACTGCTGTTGCTGTCGTTATTTCTTGGTGGCATCACGCTGGTGGGTGATATTTCCTGGGTCGAGGTGACCGAAAAGGTCGGTGACTTTATTCTGAATATGTTTGATAAAGTACAGGATTTTCTTGAGAAATCTGCTGCTAACCGTGATGCGGGCCGTAGCGGTAAAGCTTTATCGGTGAGTAAGGATTTACTGAAATCCAGCCGGAATTCAGTCAGTAAAATGGGTAGCCTGCTCAATAGGGTTTCAGCTCTGACACCCGCCGCACCGGCATTACCTTTTCGCAAGACTTCGCCCCTGGATCAGGATCTTTACGATGACCAGGATGATCCGCTATTTGATGAACCGCGTCGTGGACATGGTTATGTTGACGATAGTGATAGTACGCAACCCGCTCCGGCAGCACAGCAGTCCCGTGTGGCTGATGCTGAGCCAGCACGACATGAACCGGAACCTGCACAACAACAACCTCAGCAGTCCCAAAAGACGGCACCGGCCTCCGGAGTAGCCGATGCTGATGTAAAGCCAAAGCAGGCACCACCGAAGAAAAAAGTCGTCACACGCAGTACGGCTACAGATGCTTTTCCGCATTCATCTGTTGATAGCATGATTACCTTGCCACGATTATCTTTACTGGATCCGCCGCCACCGGCGCGTGAGCGGGTAACACAGACCAGGGAATC
>CACVAV010000308.1 GCA_902727945.1 uncultured Thiotrichaceae bacterium
TCATGATGATCCACTGACTGCTGTCCGGAAAACCTGTGTACCGAATGCCTTGGAGCCTGTTTTTTCATCACCTGCTGAATCGGCTGCATGCGAATAGTTTCTGAGCGTTGCCACTGACTATCATGTCGCTGAACAGATTGCCGTGAATGAACTTGTGGTGCAACACGCTGGTGATGATAACGCTGATAGCTATTTCCGCTACTGTCATGACGCGGTTTCATTACAACGCTATGCTGACGCGGTTGTACCCGATGGTGAGGCTGTGGCTTTACAGCAGCAACGTGCTGTCTTTGCTGCGCTGCGTGACGCTGCTGAGCCAGTAATTGTAGTTTACGTTTGTGTTGCGCTGCCTGACGGCGTTGCTGAGCCAACACCTGTAGCTTACGCTGGTGTTGCAATTGTTGTGCGGCACGTTTGCGTTGCTGAGCCTGCATCAATGCCTGATGCGCTGCACGTTGTTTTTGCTGGGCCAATAAGACAGCTTTACGTTTTTGAGCGACCTGCTGTGCGGCGCGTTGGCGTTGCTGAGCCAATAATAATGCTTTCCGTTTAGCTTGCGCGACGAACATGGCCTGACGTTTGGCACGTTGCGCATTAACAGCCTGTTGTGTCTGGCGTTGATAGTGTTGTTTTACTTTACCGGCATGATGACTGACCTGCCTGCCATGGCCCGCCACACGGGTGCAATAATAAGTTTGACCATTGTGGATCATCTTATGCTGATGCGCATGGCCATGACTGTGCATGGGGCGTAGTGTACAACAATCGGTTGTGCTGGACTTAACTCTGACTACCTGCCCGCCGGTATTGCTCTGCAGGGTGCGCATGTTTTCGATGCCACCATTCCAGGCTTGAGCCTGTGACATGCCCGCCATACCCACTAGTCCGAGGCTAACGCCCATCATAATTTTTTTCATGTCATCTACTCCATGAACATACCCGTTACACCTGATAGACTAGTGCGATCAATTCATCTTTTTACGCAGGATCGTTCTAATCATGGAAAAGGAACAAACTACCCATTTCGGATACAAGCAAGTTCCCGTTAATGAGAAAGTTAATAAAGTGGCCGATGTTTTTCACTCAGTAGCCGACAAGTACGATGTAATGAACGACGTAATGTCGATGGGTGTGCATAGGTTGTGGAAACGTTACACAATTGCCAGTGCAGGCGCTAAACGGGGTGATCAGATTTTAGACCTTGCGGGTGGCACCGGCGATCTTGCAGCAAAATTTGCACGAATCGTCGGTGATCAGGGCAAAGTTATCCTGTCTGACATTAATGGCTCTATGCTGGAAGCCGGACGTAAACGACTGATTGATATGGGTATTGCTGGTAACGTTGAGTATATTCAGGCAAATGCTGAGTGCCTGCCGTTTGATGATAATAGTTTCGATATTATTACCATCGCTTTCGGGTTACGCAATGTCACCGATAAAGATAAAGCTTTGGCCTCTATGCTGCGGGTATTAAAACCGGGCGGGCGTTTGTTAGTGCTGGAATTTTCCAAGCCCATCGCACCGTTAGCGCCGGTTTACGATCAGTATTCATTCAAATTCCTGCCAATGATGGGCAAACTGATTGCCAATGATGAGGAAAGCTACCGTTACCTTGCGGAGTCTATTCGTATGCATCCGGATCAGGAAACCCTGAAAAGTATGATGGAATATGCTGGTTTTGATCGGGTCAGTTTTAAAAATATGACCGGGGGCATTGTAGCCCTGCACAAAGGTTTTAAATTTTAAACCGTATAATTTAAGTAGCTACTGACTGGAACCCCGATGCTATTGACTACCCTGACTGCTGCGCTGGAAACGGCTTTTAATGCCTGGTTGAAACTGGATGGTGAGGCTTTACCACGCTTACAAGCGCTGCAAGGCCGGATTATTGCTTTTCATATCACTAATCCGTCTATTCAACTCTATTTCATTCCCACATCAGACGGCGTGAATGTGCTGAACCAGTATGACTGTGAGCCGGATGTGACTCTGACCGGTTCAGCGCTGGCTTTTATGCGCTTATCCGGGGCAGAAGATAGCGCCAAAGCCATGCTGGAAAACCATGTTCAGGTCGATGGCAATATGGGCATTGCGGAACAATTCAGCAGCGTGATTAACAACCTTGATGTCGATTGGGAAGAGCTATTGTCGCATGCCGTCGGGGATATTGTCGCGCATCAGGCCGGACAGTTAGCACGTGAGGGTAAAGGCTGGCTGGATGACACTGCTCAGGCTATGCGCCTGAACACCTCGGAGTATTTACAGGAAGAAAGCCGCTTATTACCGGCTGAGGCAGAGATTAGCGCCCACATGAACAAGGTAGACACTTTACGCAGCGACGTTGACCGGATTAATGCCCGCATTCAACGGCTCCAGAAAGAGCTCGACACCCCTAACAACACGGACGGACAATAAGCCGGTATGAAACTTTTGATCCGCCTGGTGCGGCTGATGACTATTACGCGGGTATTTATTCGCCATGGTCTGGATGAGCTGCTATTCAACATTCCATACCTGCGTCCGGTTAGTTTTATTTATAAAATGCTGCCGTGGAACTGGGGCAAAAAAGAAACCCGCTCCCGGGGTGAACGTATCCGGCTGGCACTGGAAGACCTTGGCCCGATTTTTATCAAGCTGGGCCAGATGTTATCAACCCGCCGTGATTTGTTGGCGGATGATCTGGCCGATGAATTAAAACTGTTGCAGGATCGCGTGCCGCCCTTCCCCGGCGAAGAAGCACGCGCTTTGATCGAAACCGCGTTTAAAAAACCGGTAACCGAAATATTTAAACAGTTTGAAACCAAACCGATGGCCTCCGCCTCAGTAGCACAGGTGCATGCCGCCACACTCTGGAGTGGTGAGGATGTGGTGATTAAGGTGTTGCGTCCGGGTATCGAAAAAACTATTCGCCAGGATATCGAGCTGATGTACATCATGGCGCGACTACTGCAGCGTTACTGGAGGGAAGGCAAACGCCTGCGTCCGGTCGATGTGGTGCGGGAATACGAAAAGAATATTATTGACGAACTGGATATGCAACGTGAAGCCGCCAATGCCAGCCAGTTAGGGCGTAATTTTGAAGACTCGGATGACTTGTATATTCCGAAAATTTACTGGGAATACACCAAACCCAATATGATGGTGATGGAGCGTATTCGTGGCATACCCGTGGGTAATGTTGATGAGCTAAAAGCACACAATATTAACTTCAAACGTCTGGGCGAACGTGGTGTTGAGATCTTCTTTACTCAGGTTTTCCGCCATAATTTTTTCCATGCTGACATGCACCCCGGTAATATTTTTGTTGATCCGAGTAACCCTGAAGAGCCGCGTTATCTGGCGGTGGATTTTGGTATTGTCGGCACCTTATCACCGGATGACCAGCGTTATCTGGCGGAAAATTTTCATGCCTTCTTTAACCGTGATTACAAGCGCGTCGCTGAACTGCATGTTGAATCCGGCTGGGTACCATCGGCAAC
>CACVAV010000309.1 GCA_902727945.1 uncultured Thiotrichaceae bacterium
TTGCGCCAATAGACATGCCACTCCGGATCAACCTCAAAATAAAAACCGATGATTTCGGTTTGACCTTTGACAAAGGTATCAGGGGCTAACCAGCGTATATTAACGTGGTCACCCGTGGCGGTATCCTGCGCCTGGCTTGCGTATGGCCAGAGTAGCGACAGGCTCAATAATACGGCGTATATGACTGCCCGGATGAGTTGGGTGAATTCCCGGTAACGATGAATAGCGGTGCTGGAATGGGTTTGCATAAGTAGCGGCCAATGGTCAGAGGTGAAATGTGACTGATTATTTATCCTGACATTGAGTGATCTGTTAAGTCAAAAGACCAAGTATAGTTTACGATAATGCTATCTGATCAAATTTATGGAGTGCTGATATGCCGCTAACCGTTGAGTCGCTGAATGAAATGAGTGCAAGCTGTCTGCCTGGTCATCTGGGTATTCAGGTGCTGGAGGTCGATGGCGGGAAGGTGACATTAGCCCTGCCGGTCACTCCGCAGTTGATGGCCCCCAATGGCTTTCTGCATGCGGGCAGTGTGGTGACGCTGGCCGATACAGCTGCCGGTTATGGTTGTTTGGTTACTATGCCCGAAGGAGCCAGTGGCTTCACGACACTTGAGTTGAAGTCTAATCATTTGGGCACAGCAACAGATGGCACAATTGAGTGCACAGCGACGGCTGCACACCTTGGCCGAACCACTCAGGTCTGGGATTCAGTGGTCACTCATAAAGAAACCGGTAAAACCATTGCTTTATTTCGCTGCACCCAGATGATTCTGTATCCTAAGCGCAAATAACGATTAAAATGAACTTCGACGTAATGATTCAGCCATATAATATGGTACTAACTAAATAAAACGGATGGATACATGAAACCAATTTTTCATCTAACAAATGTGAAAAGACTTCACCCTCAGGCATGGAAATCTCTGACTTCCGCCGTTATGTTAGCGGTGACACTGGTAGCTACACTTTCTCTGACGCCTGTTCAGGCCGCTGATGTTGAGGTAATTGAAGCCACGACGATTTCGCTACGGGGTAAGCCGCATTATCCGCCGGACTTTAAGCACTTTGATTATGTGAACCCTGAAGCGCCGCAGGGTGGCCGGCTCATTGATTGGGTGAGTGGTACGTTTGACAATTTTAACTCTTATGCGACACGGGGAGATTCATCCAGAGGGTCGAGAGCCTTAAACGATACTTTGATGGTGTCTTCGGATGATGATTTATTTGGTTACTATCCACTGATTGCCAAAAAAATCAGTTATGCCAGCGATTACTCTTTTATCACTTTTTACATTGATGAGAAGGCTACTTTTTCAGACGGCAAGCCCATCCGGCCGGAAGACATCAAGTTTAGTTTTAATAAACTGATCGAAGAAGGGCTACCAGGGCTTAAGGCTTACTATGGTTATGTGGAAAAAGTGGAAGTACTGGATGATAACCGTGTTCAGTTTACTTTGAAAGAGGGTGAAAGAAGCCGTCAGAAAATATTACAGCTGTGTGGCCTGACGGTGTTTCCTGAGCACTTCTGGAAAGATCACCGCCTTGATGAGCCACTTAAGGTAGTACCGGTGAGCAGCAGTGCCTATATTATTTCAGATTTTGAGTTTGGTAAATTTGAGGTGATAAAGCGGTTGGATAATTACTGGGCGAAAGATAATCCGGCACGGGTTGGTTTGCTGACGTTGGATGAAATTAAACTGGATTATTACCGTGATCAAACCGTTGCTTTTGAAGCGTTTAAAGCAGGGAAAATTGATGTCTGGGTTGAAAATACCGCTAAACGTTGGGCGAGCGATTACACGTTCCCTGCGATAAAAGACGGCAGGGTGTTAAAGCTGGAAGTCCCTCACCAAATTCCTTTACGCACCCAAGGTTTTGTTTTTAATATTAACCGGCCACCGTTTACAGACCTTAAGGTACGTAAGGCGCTGACTTACCTGATGGATTTTGAGTGGATGAACAAAAATCTGTTTTACGGTCAGTACGTACGGGCAGATAGCTTTTTCGGCAATACAGAATATAAAGCAACCGGCTTACCGTCTGAGGGCGAGCTGGAATTTCTGAATCAGATAAAAGATAAAATTCCGGCTTCCGTGTTTACTGAGGAATTTAAGCTGCCGGTGACGGATGGTAATGGCAATATGCGTAAAAATTTACGGGCAGCATTACGTTTGTTTAAAGAAGCGGGTTGGGTGGTTAAGGATCAAAAGCTGGTCAACGCGGAAACGGGTAAACAATTTGAGTTTGAGATGTTGTTAGTCAGCCCGACCATGGAGAAAATTGCGTTGGCTTTCAACAAGAACCTGAAAAAAGCGGGTATTAAAATGGACATTCGTACCGTAGATTCCAGCCAGTATCAGGATCGTGTGACTAATTATGACTATGATGTGATTAGCAGTTCTTACCAAAATTACCCTTATCCGAATGCGCTATTATGGCGGCAGTGGCATTCAGATAACCTCAAGTCCAGCTGGAACCGCAATGGTATTGATGATCCAACTATTGACTGGTTGATGGAAGAGGTGCTGAAGTACCAGGAAGATAAAGATGCTGATAAATTATTAGCACTGGGCCATGCCATTGATCGGGTATTAATGCACAATTATTACCTCATTCCACAGTGGAATATCAGTAAATTCCGTATTGCGCATTGGGATAAATTTGGCAAACCGGCAAAAACACCTAAGTATTCACTGGGTAACGGCGACGATGCCGGAGAATACACTTCCTGGTGGTTTGATGCCGCGAAAGCTGATGCATTGAATAAATGACCGCTTATATTGTCCGGCGCTTATTGTTAATGATTCCTACTTTGTGGGCAGTCATTACGTTGAACTTTTTTATTGTTCAGTTCGCACCGGGCGGCCCGGTCGAACAAGCGATGGCGCAAATGCAAGGCATCGATAATTCGGCTGTTGACCGGATCAGCGGCGGCAATCAGCAGGATGTCGGAGCCAGTTCGGTCAGTGATACAGGTAGTTCAAATTACCGGGGTTCACAAGGACTTGATCCGGCTATTATCAGGGAAATTGAGCAGCGTTTTGGTTTTGATAAACCTTTATTAGAGCGTTACTGGATGATGCTGAAGAATTATTTATTCTTCGATTTTGGTGAGAGTTTTTTCAAGGGTGCGGATGTGGCTGATTTAGTGATCGACAGGCTGCCGGTATCCATCTCGTTAGGCTTGTGGAGTACTGCGCTCATTTACCTGATCTGCATTCCGTTAGGTGTTTATAAAGCGCGCCATTATGCCAGTCGCTTTGATTCCGGTAGCACCACTATGCTCATCGCTTTCAGTGCCATTCCGGGTTTTTTGCTGGCGGTGATGCTGGTGATTATCTTTGCGGGTGGTAACTATCTGGACTGGTTCCCGCTACGTGGTCTGACCTCTGATAATTTTGAAACGCTGAGTTGGTGGGGGAAAATTGTCGATTACCTCTGGCATATTGCTCTGCCGACGGT
>CACVAV010000310.1 GCA_902727945.1 uncultured Thiotrichaceae bacterium
TGTTGGCACTGGTTGAAATAAGTGGATGTCCCAGTCGTTGGCACAGTTGTTCGCAGACAGGGTGAGCGCTAACCCGCACCGCAATTTTTTGGAAATTACCCCGTACGAGCGGTGAAATATGCTCATGTACCGGTAATAGCCAGGTCACCGGGCCGGGCCAGCTAGCGAGTATGCGTTCTTTTATTTCTTCGGAGAGTGGTGGCACAAAATCACTAAGCTGGTGTATGTTCGCAGCTAAAAGAATCAGGCCTTTATCTGCCGGGCGCTGCTTTGCACCTAACAGACGTTGCACGGCGCTGAGGTTGCGTGGGTCGCAACCGAGGCCGAAGACGGCCTCAGTCGGGTAAGCCAGAATACCACCGTTTCTAACAGTTTCAATGGCTTCATCCAGTGAATAACTCAACTTCATTATCTCAGGACTCAGTCGGAGGGTTATCGCTTTTGTCAGAGTCAGCTGCTTTAGCCGCCGGTTTTTTAGCAGGTGCCTTCTTAGCTGCGGGCTTCTTCTTGGCGGTAACTTTCTTTGTTGCCGTCTTTTTGGCTGGTGCTTTTTTCGCTTCAGCCTCTTTCTCAGCTGCAGTTTTAGGTTTTGCTCTGGGCTTTGGCGGCGGCGCATTGGCAATTATTTCGATGGCCTGCGCTTTGGTCACCGTCATCGGGTCAATGTCTTTATCTACTTTGGCCAGGCGAACTTTCTTTATGCCGTTGGTAACTACCGGCCCCCAGCGGCCTTTAATGATTTTCACATCGTCACCGAGAT
Organism: uncultured Thiotrichaceae bacterium; assembly: GCA_902727945.1. Classification (GTDB taxonomy): domain Bacteria; phylum Pseudomonadota; class Gammaproteobacteria; order Thiotrichales; family Thiotrichaceae; genus Thiolinea. The sequence continues at coordinate 761 of CACVAV010000310.1, forward strand.
CTTTGATCAGTTTTTCCAGATCAGCTGCCCTTTTTTCGGCTAATTTTTTGGCTTTGATGGCTGCTCTGCCTTTAGGTGGCGGCGCATTGGCAATCATTTCAAGAGCCTTTTCCTTGTCAATGGACATGGGGTCAACATCTTTGCCCAGTCGCGCTTTAATAATGCCATCCGTGACAAACGGCCCCCAGCGCCCTTTAAGAATTTGCAGTTCGCCCCCGAAATCCTGAAGGATTTTAGCCAGATCAGCTGCTTTCTTTTCTTCAATCAGCACCAGTGCACGTTCCAGCGTTACGGTATAAGGGTCATCATCATCTTTCAGTGAAACAAAATTGTTGCTGTAACGAATATAAGGCCCAAAGCGGCCAATGCTGGCACTGATGGAATGGCCTTCTGCTGTTTCCCCTAATTTCCGGGGTAACTTAAATAGCTCAATCGCATCTTCCAGTGTGACATCATCCATTTTCATTCCGGCCCGCAGGCTGGCGAACGTGGGTTTTTCTTCATCATCCCGGGTGCCAATTTGCACAAACGGCCCGAAGCGCCCCATGCGTACCGATATAGGCTTACCACTTTTGGGATCAATGCCAATTTCTCTGGGTTGCAATACATCGCTGCGTTGCACGCTTTCCATTTTGTCTTCGACTAATTCATGGAAGGGTTCCCAGAACTGTTCAAGCACAGGGATCCATTCGGTTTCACCGCGTGAAATGGAATCCAGCTGATCCTCAAGATTGGCCGTGAAATCATAGTCCACGTATCGCGTGAAATGATCTGTCAGGAATTTATTAACAATCCGGCCAATGTCTGTTGGTGTAAAACGGCGCTGCTCCAGCTCTACGTACTCACGGGCTTGTAGCGTTGAAATAATACTGGCGTAGGTAGACGGGCGGCCAATGCCATATTCTTCCAGTGTTTTAACCAGTGACGCTTCGGAGAAGCGCGGTGGTGGCTCGGTGAAGTGCTGATTGGCTTCAATGTCATGCAGGGGGAGTTTGTCACCTTCTGTCATCGGCGGCAGAATATTTTCTTTTTCACTCTTTTTGTCATCAATGCCTTCTTCATACACTGCCAGAAAGCCGGGATCACGAATAGTGGAGCCGGATGCGCGGAAAAAGCTACCAGGCTCTGCTGCCAGATTGACTGACACGGTATCAATGATGGCATGAATCATCTGACAGGCAACAGTACGTTTCCAGATCAGTTGATAGAGCTTGTATTGATCATCTGAGAGATAACTCTTAATTTCATCAGGCACGTGGAAACAGGAGGTCGGGCGTACCGCTTCATGTGCTTCCTGCGCATTTTTTGATTTGTTTTTATATTGGCGCGGTGCTTCAGGTACTTTGTCGGCACCATAGCGCTGTTCGATCAGTTCACGTAGCTCGGTCACCGCTTCACCCGCGAGTGTGACTGAGTCAGTACGCATATAAGTGATCAGGCCAACCGGCCCGGAACCTAAGTCAATGCCTTCATATAACTGCTGAGCGGTACGCATGGCGCGCTGTGAAGAAAAGCGTAATTTACGAACTGCTTCCTGTTGTAATGTGGAAGTCGTGAAAGGTGCGGCAGGGTTGCGCTTGCGCTGTTTTTTCTCGACTTTCTGTACAGTTAATTTGCCATCTGCAGCCTTTAATAAGCGATCACGAACTGAGTTGGCACCCTCAGCATCATTAATGTCAAACTGGTCGAGGCGATTATCATCTAATGTGTGTAATTTTGCACTGAAGGGGATGCTGTCTTTATCTGTTTGAGCAATCAGACTCCAGTATTCCTGCGGTATGAACTTATCAATTTCAATTTCGCGTTCGACAATCATGCGCAGCGCCGGGCTTTGTACCCGTCCGGCAGAAAGACCACGTTTTATTTTTCGCCACAACAGCGGAGAGAGATTGAAACCTACCAGATAGTCCAGTGCGCGTCGTGCCTGTTGGGCGTCGACTAAATCAATCGCCAGTTCACGTGGCGTGTTAATCGCTGCCTGAACAGCGTTTTTAGTGATTTCATGGAAAACGACGCGGTGGACTTCCTTGTTTTCAAGCAGACCGCGTTCTTTCAGTAATTCATATAAATGCCAGGAAATGGCTTCACCTTCGCGATCCGGGTCAGTCGCGAGATAGAGGGTATCAGCTTTTTTCAGCACTTTGGCAATCGCGTCGAAATGGCGCTTGTTGCGATCGATGATGTCATACTTCATCGCAAACCCGTTCTCAGTATCGACAGCACCTTCTTTCGGAATCAGGTCACGCACATGGCCATAGGAGGCCAGTACCGTAAAGCCTTTGCCGAGGTATTTCTCAATCGTTTTACCTTTTGCCGGTGATTCGACAATAACCAGATTTTCGCTCATGAATCCGCTTTTCAAGTGAGATTAATAAAATTATATGCTTATCCTCCGCTGGGAGGGACTGCATTGTAAACCCGAAAATACTGGTAAAGTAAAGCGCTGATTTTTAATTAAGGTTTTTTTAATGGTAAATAGGCTGTGTCCCGTCAAGGGTTAAACCTTCAGTCCAGAAGAAGCTATTATCCTCTTCCGGGCGGTTAATCAGTACCATCAGAATAACCCATTTCAGCTTATCGAGATTGAATTCCTCGTCTTCCAGTTCAAGCACACGGTCAATAACTTGTTCTCTTGACTCAGTATTTAACACACCGGCTTGTTCCAGAAACATCAGGTAACTCTGGCATTCAGTATCCATCCAGCGTTGTTCATCTGTTGAGAAAATACGAAATGTCGTTGAGCGTGAGGGCATTAAAACCGATTCAGCTTCGTCACCAAGACTTTCCAGCCAGGTAAAAGCCCGTTGCACTTCGCTCAATAAAAAACCGGCACCTTGCAGGTATTGACTGAGCGTTTCACGATCATCAGACGCATCGCCATCAATTTCAGGATAATTGTCAAATAGGTAAAAGAGTACATCCAGTGTGTTTTCTTTCATCGGGTCATTCTCTTGAGGTCAACCGCATGTAGTGACCGCCACCACACGCTGCAATATAGCCCTGTAACTCCATCATCAGCAGCATGGATGAAACTTCCTCAGTGGTCAACCCTGTTTTCAGGACTATCTGGTCGACCGGTACCGGATCATGGCCTAACACATCAAGAATTAAGCACTCGTCGCTGTCCGGACTGTATTCATCTGGTGTGATTGGGGAGGAAGCAGCCGGGATTTTTGATGAGGCGAACGATTGGGGTGATTTGCCTGCGATCTTGCTTTGTGGATTGTCCGAATGCCGGGGGTCTATGAAAATATGCAACTGAGCACTGATTTCCTCCAATATATCGGTGGCAGTTTCGACTAATTTTGCACCCTGGCGTATTAACTGGTGACAACCCCTTGCCATGGGGTTATGAATCGAACCGGGTATAGCAAATACTTCCCGTCCCTGTTCCATTGCGTGTCTTGCTGTGACCAGAGAGCCGCTGCGCAATGCTGATTCTACTACCAGTGTGCCAACGGACATGCCGCTGATAATCCGGTTGCGGCGCGGAAAGTTTTGCGCTTGCGGCCTGACGCCTACGGGAAATTCGGAGACAATGAGTCCTTGTTCGGCTATGCGCTCAGCCAGTTTACGGTTACGTGACGGATAGATAATGTCCATGCCGGTTGCCACTACTGCAATAGTGGAACCATCGCTGTCCAGTGCGCCCGTATGGCTGATGGCATCAATACCCAATGCCAAACCACTGGTGATGCACAAGCCATTTTGGGCCAGATGGCTGGCGAAAGCACGTGCATTATCTTTGCCACCCGTGGTCGGGCTGCGGCTACCTACCATGGCAATCTGCGGGTCATTTAACAGACTGGTATTGCCCACCGCAAACAGTAACGGTGGTGGCGATTGGGTGTTTTTCAACGCTGCCGGATAGTCGGGGTCAGATGGCAATAAAATATGCCGTTGCGTGCCGCTCTGCAGCCATTCGATGTCGATATTGACATCGTCCGGTTTAGTCGCGCGTAGCAGTGCAATTTTAGCGGGTTTCAGGCCTGCTTTAGTCAGTTCCTGGTCGCTACTGTCCAGTGCTATGCTCACTGAACCGAAATGACTCAGTAAGCGTTGTATGCTGGCTCCGCCAATGCCGGGTGCCCGCCAGGCCTGTAAACAGGCGCGTAGTTCGGTTTCATAATCTGTCACAGATGGTTTAACCTTTGTGAGTGTTACGGATTGCCAATTCTATCGCCGTTTTTAACTTCGCGCTGACTATTTACAATCAGGCCATAACTGAATTTATCGCTAACACGGTAAATAATGGCTTCAGCTACTTTTTCCGGAGGGAGTTGCGTGCGGTGCTCGCGCTTGATGAGTTTGGTGCCGTATTTCGGGCGGTTGATGTCGGTGACTGTTTTGCCGGTATTGTACACGCCCAGCGTGTGGCCGGGTCTGATGTTATCCCGTTTACCTTTGTTGATCACGATCACCATACAATCAGTGCTTAGGTATTTGGCCTGGTATTGAGATACAATTTCGCCACGCACTTTGTGACCGGGGGTGCTGATTGGTGCCCGCAGTGACTGCTCATGGTTTTCAAGCGGTAATAAGCGATCGCCTTTGCGGATGGCGTCCTGTGCTTCAAGAATGGTCGCAGACGATAATTTATCAGCACGGTCAATTCTGGCGTACCCGACATAATCTACCTGATGTCCCAACAAAGCCTTGGTTTTCGGGTCATAAAGTGGTTTTTTCGGATGGTATACAGCATAGCGGTTGCCTGCTACCGGGTTTTTCAGGTTTTTAACGTAGATCCGGTCATTTTTTGCAATCAGTGTGTGATCATCACGTGAGGCTAATACATAGGCTGCATTCTTTATGCTCGCATCATCCATAACACGCGGCCAGGCAAGGAACGGAGCTAAGGTAGCCAACGGCTCGCCATGGCCGCTGCGTTCTACCCGGATACGCGGCACCAGCTTCATGGAGTTGACGGACGCACGGGCTACATTTTTCTGGTCACTTTTTTTATAACCAAAGTGCAGCGTATCGCCGGGACGTATCAGGTGCGGGTTGCGAATACGTTGATTCTTATCCCATATTTCCGGCCAATAAGACGGTGTGTGCAAGTATTTTTGTGCAATGCCCCATAATGTGTCACCCTTTTTCACCACATAGGTTTTAGGTGCGGCAGGATTCACTACCATACCTTGTGATGCGCCACTCATATTCATGGCGTTATTACTGCTGGTGGTTGAACGGCGGCTTTGGCCGGTTGGTGGAGTGCCATAATACTGATCATAATATTTTTCAGCGGCAATACGGTTGGCTTTGTCACTATCTTGCGCTGCATTTGTGGCACAACCAGCGATGATGCTGATAGCTGACAGACAAATAGCCCTGAATAAAAGAGTGTGGGGCGACATGTTAGTAAATCCTTATTTATTATAATAGCTGTTTATTATGTCGTGGGGTGACTTCAGGTATAATAATGGAACGGGCCTGATGGCCGCACCACTTTCAGATTTTCGGTAATTATTTGTTATGGCATTATTAGAAATTTTACACCACCCGGATATACGATTGCGCAAAAAAGCTGCGCCGGTAACTGCTGTTGATGAAACTATCGGCCAGTTGGTTGATGATATGTTTGAAACGATGTATGGCGCTCACGGCATAGGTTTGGCCGCGACACAGGTTAATGTTCATCAGCGTGTGGTGGTGATCGATTTATCTGAAGAAAAAGATGAGCCGCTGTGTTTTATCAATGCAGAAATTCTCAGTAAAGAGGGATCTGTTGAGCATGAAGAAGGTTGTCTTTCGGTGCCGGATTATTACGAAAAGGTGACGAGAGCGGAAAAAATTCGTGTAAAAGCCCTCGATAAGGAAGGTAATTCTTTTGAAATGGATGCCGATGGGTTGCTCGCTATTTGTATTCAGCATGAGTTGGATCATTTAGATGGCAAGTTATTTGTTGATTATTTGTCATCATTAAAACAACAGCGTGTCCGGAAAAAATTAGAAAAACTAAAGCGTCAACAGGCTGAAGCGCCTTCAAAGGCAGCCACAGGATGAGTGATGGTTTGCGCGTAGTGTTTGCGGGAACGCCTGAATTTGCAGCGCCGTCTTTGCAAGCATTGCTGGATTCCCGTCATGACGTCGTAGCTGTTTATTCTCAGCCGGATCGTCCCGCTGGTCGCGGCAGAAAGATTCAGTTCAGTCCTGTCAAACAATTAGCCGTTGATGCCGGTGTACCGGTCGAGCAGCCTTTGTCTTTTAAAGATGAAGGGGCATTGTCTGTTTTGTCGGCTTATCAGGCTGATGTGATGGTGGTGGTAGCCTATGGGCTAATATTGCCTCAGGTGGTGCTGGATATGCCGGTTTACGGTTGTTTGAATGTGCATGGGTCTTTATTGCCCCGCTGGCGTGGCGCTGCTCCGATACAGCGTTCGATTGAAGCAGGTGATGCTGAGACCGGCGTGACGATTATGCAGATGGCGCTGGGTCTGGATACCGGTGATATGTTGTGCAAAGTATATTGTCCGATTGCCAGTGATGATGGTGGTCAGAGTATTCATGACCGTCTGGCGGCACAGGGGGCGATTGCACTGCTTGAAACACTGGAACAGCTTGTTACAGGCACGATGGCCCCTGAGGTGCAGGATGATGCCGCAACGTGTTATGCAAATAAACTCACGAAAGCTGAAGCCGAAATTGACTGGTCACAATCTGCGGTGATTATTGATCGTAAAATCCGTGCTTTTGATGCCTGGCCGACTGCGTTTAGTTTGTATGATGGTAAACCTGTACGGTTTTTTGCTTCTTCATTGCCAGAACATGAGGGTGCTGTGGCAGCGGTAACATTGCCTCATGGCTCAGTGGTGGCTGAAAATCGTGACGGACTGGATATTGTGGCGGGGGATGGTGCTTTGGTGAGAATACACCGGCTGCAAATGCCGGGTGGTAAGCGGTTGGATGTTGCTGATTTTGTGAATGCCCGGACATTAATGAATGTGCGTTTTGAAAAAAAAGCTACGAAAGCTACGAAGGAAGCAGGTCATTGAACAGTCGGGTTGTAGCGGCAAAGGTTTTATTAAAAGTGGTCTATCAGGGTGAGTCACTGACAGATGTGTTGCAGCACGCGACTGTGCAAACTTTATCGCCGCGTGATCAGGCCTGGGTGAGGAATGTTTGTTTTGGCAGTATTCGCTGGCATGGTCGTTTAGGTGCTGTGTTACGTCAATTACTGGCGAAGCCGATGAAAAAGGCAGATAAGGATATTGAGTGCCTGTTACGCATCGGGCTTTATCAGTTGATTTATCAGCGTACACCGGATCACGCTGCTGTGAATGAAACCGTAGCTGCGGCGCGCAAGTTGAAAAAGGTGTGGGCCAGTCGCTTAATTAATGCGGTACTGCGGGGGTTTCTGCGCCGGAAAGAAGCGGTGCTGGAAGAAATAGATCAATTTGAGACGGCGCGTTATTCCTTTCCGCCCTGGTTATCAGATCGTTTGAAGCTGGCGTGGCCGGATCATTGGCAGTCTATCCTGGAAGCCAGTAATACGCAGGCTCCGATGGTACTACGTGTCAATCAGCGGTTGCATTCGCGTGATGAGTATCTGGCGATTTTGCAAAAGGCTGACCTGAGTGCAGCGGCTGTTGAGCATACGGATAATGGCATTGTACTGGAGCAGGCGGTGCCGGTTTATGATTTGCCGGGGTTCGCAGCCGGTGCGGTTTCCGTGCAGGACAGTGCAGCGCAACTGGCCGCAGAGTTATTGCCTTGTGAGCCGGGGCAACGCGTACTGGATGCCTGTGCAGCACCGGGCGGTAAAGCCTGTCACTTGTTAGAAAAGTATAATGATCTGGATTTGGTGGCACTGGACAGTAGTGAACGGCGTCTGGAGCAGGTAACAGAAAACCTGGAACGGTTGAAGTTGTCTGCTGCTATCGTGACAGGCGATGCTGCACAGCCAGAAAAGTGGTGGGATGGCCAGCTGTTTGATTGTATTCTGCTGGATGCGCCTTGTTCTGCTACCGGCGTTATCCGCCGTCACCCTGATATTAAGTTGTTACGCAAAGATCGTGATATTGCTAATTTGCAACAGGAGCAGTCGGCTATTCTGAAGGCTGCCTGGGCAATGCTGAAACCGGGTGGTCTTTTGTTATATGCAACTTGCTCAGTACTTCCGGAAGAAAATGAGCTACAAATTAAAGCGTTTTTGCAGGATACTGAGTCAGCCGTGCTGGAAATACTCAGCCAAAAGGGTAGTCAGCGTTTGTCTGTTGTTGGACAACAAATCCTGCCCGGCGATGCGGGGATGGATGGTTTTTACTATGCGTTGTTGAGAAAAATAACGCAGGATTAAGATGAAAATGATAATAAAAAGTTTTTTCAAAAGCAGATCTGCATGGCTGCTTTTGGGTCTGATGTGGGCTGCTTTGCTATTTCCGGTGACTGCTGCTGTTGCAGAAGAACGGATTACTGTTCATGACTTCGTGCTTTATGATGGGGATAGCAGAGAGCAACTGGTAGCCAGTGTGCGTTTTGATTATCATCTGACGAAGTACCTGCGTGACAGTTTGCGGAATGGTATTACTTTGCGCAGTGAAACCCGCTTTGATCTGATGTGGCACAGTGACTGGTGGTGGAATAAAACACAAACACTGGATCGTGTGGTCAGTGAATTGAAATACCATGCACTGACCGGACAGTATCAATTAGTTAATAAAACCACGAATGCGAACTGGAATTTTTCAAATTTGGCGACGGCGTTGCAGCAATTGGGCAGGCTGGATAAGTACAAATTGCCAGCATTGCCAGAGTCAGCTTTTACCGGAGACGCTGCTATTTATATTGAATCGAGGCTGGAGCCTCGTGCTTCTGAGTCGCTGGGCGTGTCAGCCAAACTGGCAGCCTTATTTTCTAATGAAAAACATGAATTGATTAGTCAGGGAGTAATGTGGCCGCTGACACCCTGAAAAGAGTCCTGTTCAGATGGCTCCCTATTGCTTTCATAGGCATTTTGCTGGTCGTTTCACTCAGCTTTCTGCATGTGGCGATGAACAATCCGGAGTATTCTGATCGTTATACACAGGCACTGATTTATCTGAATGGTTTTATCCTGTTGCTGCTCAGTGTCGCCATCCTGGTTAATCTGGTCAGGGTCATCTATCAATGGCATATGCGTCAGGCCGGGTCGCGTTTCACCTTACGCCTGATGGCCGGGTTTCTGGTGTTGACCTTGTTGCCGGTTGTTGTCGTCTCCATGTTTTCGATGAACTTTATTGGTAAAAATATCAGCCAGCAATTGGATGGTCAGGTTGAAAGTGCTTTGGATGATGCGGTGGAATTATCGCGGATTTCATTATCTGCCCGTAGTCGCGGTCATTTACAGCAGCTCTTTTTATTGGGTGATCGTCTGGGGGGGAAGCGCAGGCTTGAAATTTCATCGCTAATGGATAGTTGGCGTGTTCGTAGCGGCGCTTATGAAGCGATCTTGCTGAGTAATGATCTTAGTTATGTGGTTACTAGTAATGATAATCTGGGGGGGCTGGTTTCGTTGTTTGCTGGTGAGGAATTGTTCAAAGAGCTTTCCAGTAACCGGACATTATCAAAGATCGAGACCTCCGCAGACGAAGGTATTTTTTCCCGTGTTGCCATTCGCGTAGTTTACGGTATTGACAATCAACAAGGTGTGCTCACTGCGCTATTCCCGTTTTCCAAACGCGAAAGAGTGCTTTCTCAGAGTGTTGCTACGGTGCGTGATGACTATAAAGAAATCAGCTTTGGCCGTGACATACTACGTAAGGCGTTCCGTGTTGCGCTGGCTGTCATTGTTGTTTTGAGTGTTTTATTTGCCTTGTGGGCGGCCTTCATTTTCTCCCGCCGTCTTACGCAGCCGGTCAGGGACTTGGTCGAAGGTACTCTGGCAGTGGCTTCGGGTGATCTGGAAAAAAAATTGCCGGTATCCGATCGGGACGATTTTAGTCTTCTGGCCCGTTCTTTTAATACCATGACCAAACGTTTGTCGAATGTACAGGATGAAAGAGAACAGGCGCGTACTCAGCTTCAGCAGGAGCATGATTATCTGGATGTGGTGTTAGGTCATCTGTCCTCCGGTGTCGTGACGCTGGATGAGAATATGATTATCCGCCGGGTGAATGCTTCAGCAGACCGTATTCTGAGTGGGCCGATGCAGGAGCAGGTCGGAAAAAGCTTTGCTGAGGTGTGTGACCACGTGCCAACGCTGAAGCCTTTTCTTCTGGCATTGCAACCCTGGTTACAAAGTCTGGATCAGGATTGGCAGGATGAAGTGGATTTAAGTGCTGATGGTCACCGCAAGGTGTTGATGTGCCGGGGAGCCGGTTTGCCTGAGAATGATATGCAGCAGCAAGGCTATGTATTAGTATTCGAGGATGTCAGTGACGTTTTGCAAGCTGAACATGATGCGGCCTGGGGTGAAGTAGCTCGCCGTCTGGCGCATGAAATCAAGAACCCTCTGACACCCATTCAGCTGTCTGCGGAACGGTTATCACGTAAACTCGGGAAAGTGGTTGATGATGAGTCGGCTACCTTCCTGCACCGGATGACAGGCACTATTATTAACCAGGTGGATGCGTTAAAGGAGATGGTGAATGCCTTTAGTGATTACGCCAAAGCACCGGCACTGAACGTTCGTCCTGTTAACCTGAATCAGATTATTACTGAGGTGGCTGCGCTTTATCAGGAGAATGAACAGCATGTTGAGTTGAAGCTGGCGTTGGCTGAAGCTATGCCGTTGTTACAACTTGATTCACACAGGATGCGTCAGCTATTAGTTAATCTGATAAAAAATGCACTGGAGGCCATTGGTACGGATAATACCGATAGGCGATATGCTAAAGGGCAGCTCACGATCAGCACCCGGGTAGAGGATCAGGCCGTTGGTTCGGGTATGCAAGGTGTCTTTTTGTTATTGCAGGATAATGGTCCGGGTATCCCTGAAGATATGCTGCCCCGGTTATTTGAGCCGTATGTTACCAATAAGCATAAAGGTACGGGTTTAGGGCTGGCCATTGTGAAAAAGATTGTAGAAGAACACGGTGGTGCATTGAGTGCAGGGAATCTGGAGCCGAAAGGCACTATGATAACTATTAGGTTACCAGTGGTGACTCAGGTAGCAGGGACGGGAAGTCGCTCATCTAAATATTCAAAGGAGAGGTAATAATGACAGCACAATTTATCATGGTAGTAGACGACGAGCCGGATATTCGTCAGCTGGTCAGTGAAATTCTGGAAGACGAAGGTTATCGGGTGGTTGTGGCTGAAGATGCCATTCAGGCACGTGAGTTGTTTCATCAACGTCAGCCTGATTTGGTGTTACTGGATATCTGGATGCCGGGACAAGATGGTATTTCGTTGTTAAAGGAATGGCGCGATGATGAGGTACTGAATTGCCCGGTGATTATGATGTCCGGACATGGCACCATAGAAACGGCGGTTGAGGCGACCAAACTGGGAGCTTATGACTTCATCGAAAAGCCTTTGTCGATGGCCAAAATGTTGCTGACTATCGAAAATGGTCTGCGTACACAACAACTTGAGCAGGAAAATCAAGGGCTTCGCAAGCAAATTTTCAGTGATCAGGAGTTAGTTGGAAATAGCCGAATAATTCAACAATTACGTGATCAGGCTAAACGGGTGTCACAACACGAATCTTGTGTGCTGCTTTACGGCGAGCCGGGAGTCGGCAAAGAAGCCATGGCTCGTTATATCCATACACACAGCGCCCGCAAGGAGCGTCCTTTTAATAAAATAGTGTTATCCCGTTCCAATATGCCTGATATGGGCCAACAATTGTTTGGCTCAGTGGACAAAGGTAAGGTAAGCCATGGCCTGTTGGATGAATGTAACGCTGGTTTTCTGTACCTGGCAGAAGTGTTTGAGTTGGATGATGACAGCCAGGCTCGTTTACTGGGTGCATTAAAAGATGGTTATTTCTTCCGCATTAATGGCCAGGAGCGGGTGGATTTTGATTTGCAGATAGTGGTTTCTGCCACGCATGATTTACAGAATGATGTGCTTGAAGAGCGTTTTAGTGAGGAATTGTATTATCTGCTGAATGTTGTGCCTATACAGATGCTGCCACTGCGTGAGCACCCGGAAGATGTGCCTGAATTGCTTAACTATTATGTGAGCAAGCTGACCGCTTTAGATGGATTGCCTTATCGCCACTTTTCTCTGGCGGCTCAGAATTTTCTACGCAATCACCGCTGGCCAGGTAATATTTTAGAGTTACGGAATTTAGTGCAACGCTTACTGATTCTTGGCACCGACGTTGAAATTGATCTGGATGAGGCGGAAGAAGCTGTGGGGGCGATCATCCCGGTGTTTGCTGATGAAGTTGGGTACACGCCCGATAGCCTGTACGATTTACCGTTGCGTCAGGCGAGAGAGCAGTTTGAGCATGATTATCTGGTCTATCAACTAAAGCAGGTGGAGGGAAATGTGAGCAAGTTGGCAGAGAAGGTGAAGATGGAAAGAACCCACTTATACCGTAAAATGCGCTCTTTAAAAGTTGATCCCAAAAAATATGGTCGCTGAAAGCGGTTTAAGCACTATAATCTGCGGTTATGAAAGTATTGATTTTAGGTGCAGGACAGGTAGGTTGTTCAGTTGCCGAGGTATTAGCGCGTGAAGACAATGATGTAACTATTGTTGACACGGATGTTGCTGTCTTACGGGAACTGCGTGAGAAGCTTGATGTGCGAACTGAAGTCGGGCAGGCATCCTATCCCAGGGTGCTTGAGCGGGCGGGCATTGAAGATATTGACATGTTGATTGCAGTCACTAATAGTGATGAGGTTAATATGGTGGCTTGTCAGGTTGCCTTCACTTTGTACCGGACACCCACTAAAATTGCCCGTATCCGCTCCTCGCATTATCTTCAGCACCCGCGTTTATTTTTACAGGAAGCCCTGCCGATCGATGTATTGATCAGTCCCGAGCAGTTGGTGACTGATCATGTGTTCCGGCTTATTTCTCATCCGGGTGCCTTACAGGTGCTGAATTTTGCTGATGGTAAAGTTCAGTTGGTGGGTGTGAAGGCGCTGGCAGGTGGCGCGCTGATTGGCAACAAGCTGCTGGATATGTATGAACATATGCCCGGTATTAAGGCCAGCATTGCGGCAATATTCCGTAAAGGCAAAGCATTAAAAATAAAAAAAGATACGGTAGTTGAAGTCAGTGATGAGGTTTTCTTCGTTGCCAGTCCAAAGCATATTCGCGCCATTATCAGTGAGATGCGCCGACTTGATAAACCTTATAAGCGGATTATTATTGCAGGCGGCGGGAATATTGGTAACCGGTTGGCCCGTTTGTTGGAGGAAGCTAAGTACCAGGTCAAAATCATTGAAAATAATACTGAGCGGGCATCGAAACTGGCTGAGCGCCTGGACAAAACCATAGTGCTTGAAGGTGACGCCTCTGATGAGGATTTGCTGATTGAAGAGAATATCGAAAACACCGATGTTTATATCGCAGTGACTAATGATGATGAGGCTAATATTCTGTCGTCAATGCTGGCTAAGCGGCTGGGCGCACGCAGAGTCATGAGCCTGATTAATAGAATGAGCTATGCTGAGTTAGTCGAGCGTAATATTGATCTCGCTATATCGCCTCAGCAGATCACCATCGGTGCACTACTGACGCATATCCGGCGGGGGGATATTGTTGCGGTTCATTCGTTACGTCGTGGGGCTGCTGAAGCAATAGAAGTGGTGGCGCATGGCGATAAAAAAACATCGCGTGTGGTAGGTCGTCGTATCAGCGAAGTCAAATTGCCACCATCAACCATTATCGGTGCTTTGGTGCGGGGTGATCTGGTACTGATGCTTGATGATAACCCTGTTATTGAGGCGGGTGATCATATCATTATGTTCCTGACCGACAAACGTTACATTCCTGCCGTGGAGAAATTATTCCAGGTCGGCGTTCACTTCTTCTAAGTATGAAATTTACAGTCATCCAACGCATTCTTGGCTTACTGATGATGGTTTTCAGTTTGACCATGCTGCCACCGATTTTGATTGGTTGGTTAATGGGCGACCCTGATCTGATGCCTTTTTGGGAAGGTTTTGCACTGATTTTTATTAGTGGTTTTATCTTATGGTTTCCTGTGCATCGTGTGCGGGGGGATCTGCGTTTACGTGAAGGCTTCCTGATTGTCGTCTTGTTCTGGGTGGTTTTGGGGTTGTCCGGAGCAGTACCCTTCATGCTGATCGATAACTTTGATATTTCTTTTTCCGATGCTGTTTTTGAATCGGTATCAGGCCTTACCACAACGGGTGCCACCGTGATCGACTCGCTGGACTCTTTGCCACGCTCGCTGGCCTTTTACCGGCAGGAGTTACAATGGCTGGGCGGGATGGGAATTATTGTTTTGGCCGTTGCTATCCTGCCTATTTTGGGGGTGGGTGGTATGCAGCTTTACCGGGCAGAAACTCCCGGTCCGATGAAAGACTCGAAACTTACTCCCCGGATCACTGAGACTGCTAAGTTGCTGTGGTATATCTATCTGGCATTGACCATATTGTGTGCTGTAGCGTATTGGCTAGCCGGTATGGATTGGTTTGATGCGGTAAGCCATAGTTTTTCCACCGTGGCGATTGGCGGATTTTCTCCACATGATTCCAGTATGGCATTTTTCAATAATCCAATGATCGAAGCGGTGGCTATTGTTTTTATGTTATTAGCCGGTGTGAATTTCAGTCTGCATTTCATTGCATGGCGGAACCTGAGTCTACAGGGCTATTTTCGGGATTCTGAATTCCGTATGTATATACTCATCATGTTTTTATTGTCTGTCGTGACCATTAGTTACCTTGGCGGGCAGCGTACTTCTGATATGACCTGGGTTGAAACGATCCGCCATGGGCTATTTCAGGTTGTCTCAATCGCGACAACAACAGGTTTTACCACAACGAACTATAGTAATTGGCCGGGTTTTTTGCCGGTGTTACTGCTGTTTGCCAGTTTTGTCGGAGGTTGTGCCGGTTCAACAGCGGGTGGAATGAAGGTTATTCGGTTTTTGTTGTTAGTAAAACAAGGTGGGCGTGAGGTAACGCGGCTAATGCATCCGAGCGCGCGAATTACCGTCAAGATTAATCGACAACCTTTACCTGAAAATGTGGTAGAGGCGGTATGGGGGTTCTTTGCTGTTTATATTGCGGTGTTTGTGGTTTTTATGCTGGGATTGCTGGCTGTTGGACATGATCAGGTGACAGCTTTTTCGGCGGTCGCAGCGACATTAAATAATCTTGGCCCGGGTTTGGGGGATGTAGCACAAAATTACAAAAGCATGGATGATTTTTCTAAATTGTGGCTGTGTCTGGCAATGCTGATGGGGCGTCTGGAGTTATTTACGATGTTGGTGATATTAACGCCCGCGTTTTGGCGACGCTGATATGGACTGCCGTACTGTGGCAATCCATATTGATTCATTGATGTAAGGAATCACGGAGTAGCTGGATCATCATCCAATATTTCAGATATCACATAGATTCCTGCTGCCCCACCAAGGACGAGGGGTAAAGTATTTTGAGCGTTTAAAAAAGAGTTTGCAGCAATATTTGTTGCGGCATTGGATGTTGGTATTACCGGCCTTACTGCAGGTGTGGTAATAGTTCGTACAACACAGCAGCCATCATTGGCGGCTGTGCCAAATTTAGCATATTGATTAGCATTAATCACAGGCGTTCCCGCTAAGCATTGTGCGTCTTCACGAACGTTAACCACTGTATTTTGACGATACTTGATCTCACATTTACTCTTTATATAGCGCCCTGTTGCCGAACCTTTCTCAAGTACTAATAGTTTTGCTCCATCCGGTAAGTAACTACCTTTTTTTGCGATAGCTTGCTTTCCATTGGGCATTTCTATCAGTGCTCTACCGCTGAGTTCGATGATTTTAAGTACTGAGGGTGTCGCCTTTGCAGCTTGCGCTTGTGCTAGGGCTGGGGTTGAGAAGAGACTTAGTGCCAGAGGTGCAATAAGCTTTGTGTATTTATTTGGCATATTTATTTCCTAATGTTTTCTACAAAAATCCCAATCGCAAAATAAAATTTTTATTATGAGTTGCAGCTTAGTCTTCAGAATTCAACTGACCTAAACTAGATTTCATAGAGAAAGCTTATGTAAATTTACATAGTTATTCTTAATGTTTCAGATGATTAGTCTGTTTTAGTTGCCAAATGGTTCTACTGTGTTTGGTAGTATTTTTGACCTAAAATACTAAAATTTGCGGAGTGCTTGAATTTAAGTGATTCAATGTTTGTGTTTAAAACGCTAATAACCAGGGATTTTTTTCCAAGTATTTGATTTTTATGATTAATATTTTTGGCGTAAGTTTTTCCTGAAACCACATTGGCAGAGTCAATAATTTATAAAATTAATTTATATACTTAAATTTTAATTTATTTTTAATTTATTTTTCAGGTAGCTTGGTATTATTTGTCCATTTTTTAACCAAGAAATTGCAGGCAGGCAGGGTTGTTGGTTTCATCCCAGTACGCATAACCCAGGTTGTCCAAAAATTCACTGAACTGCTCCCGTTCATCAGGAGGCACCTGCAT
>CACVAV010000311.1 GCA_902727945.1 uncultured Thiotrichaceae bacterium
TAAATTGTGGGTGTGGTTTAAGCGCCAGTGGGATGTTTTTTGCATCGGCAAATAGAAAGCCAACGTAAAACGGGTTTTTACGTTTAGCCCGGTTCCAGAGTTTTTCGCGTTCTTTGCTGCTGATCAGTTTATCTTGTAAACACAGCCGGACAGTATCCACCACATCCAGTGGTATTTCCTCAAAAGGCAGAAATTCTAACAGATAGTTTGCCAGTTCCTTACCCAGCGGCCCGGCTGCAATTTCTGGTTTTTCCAATAAGCGGCGTGCATTGCCTGCCGTTGGCTCTGCCCACCATGCCCTGCGTCCCACCTCATGGCTGACGTCAGCTGAATGCACCACGGCGACCACGGCTTCCGGTTCACCTAGCAACAACATTTGTTCCAGGTTATTGCGGGTATGGCCCATGCGTGTCCAGCGTTGCAGGAAAACAGGATAGCCACCAGGTGAGCCGGTGATTTTAGTGGAAAGCAACTCACGTACCCAACGCAGGTATTGTTCATCCCTGGTCGTTGGGTTCAGCGGTACTTTGGCCTCACCTTTTTCAGTCAGGGCATGAACTGTCATCGTACCCTCATTAATACGTACAGCTTGTAGCGGCTGTGCCAGTAATACATTCAGGCGTAGCTTATCTTCATTGGATAGTTGCATAGTCAGCGTAGCTCCGTTGTTATTCGCAGTTATCCCACCAACATTTCCGCTGGTTTTCCTGGAATTTCATGCTGCCATCATACTTAGGTGCATCGCTGCGTTTTTGCCCCATGTGTTCTTTGATGCCGAAGCTGCCAAAGTTGTGATAGGTTTGCGGCAGTGTATACAACGCAAATAATTTGCCACCGTTAGCTTTCCAGCCATCAAGTAATTGAATATACCGTCCGGCCATGCGGGAATCCCGGTTAGCTGCCCTGAACAAATCCAGCAATTTAAGTTTGCGCGCTGTGTCTAAGTTACCATCACCCCAGACCACCGTCAGGTGCTGACCACCTTCATAGGCATACAGGTCAACATCATAATCCTTGGCTGCCTCAGCCTGTAACTTAATGTGTTCGATGGTTTTTTCCAGGCCATAAGGGTTGTTCGGATCATCCAGAATTTCAAAAATATCATCCACTGAAGTAACATCTTTCAGCAACTTAGGTACCAGTGCTTCGTCTTTACATTGAGTGCCCGCACGATCCCAGCAGCCAAAGAAATAAGGCCCGCTGGCAATCGCATCAATGGATTGGTAAGCGCCTTTGTGTTTGAGCATATTGCGTGAGGCAAAGCTACCACCATTATGCTGGGTGTTGATAATCCTGAACAGGCGGTCAGTGCCACCCCATACCTCCTGCCAAATATCGAAAATTTCTACTGAGCGCTCGGTGTAATACAACAGGCCTGTCCAATAATCATTGCTGCCTGTGACACCGTTCCTTTTGCCCATTTCAATGGTGTAGGGGTTAGCCCAGAATGGCCCGTTCCACGGTTCATTACTGTATTCAATATGGGCCTTTAGTTTGGAATCAAGATTATTTCTGACGTAGGTTGCATATTTTTCGACGTAATCATCGGTCGCATTGTGTGGAATATTAAACCAGGGGTCGCGCTGCAACTGGTTTGCCAGTGCTACCGTCACTTCCAATGGCACACCACGGCCAGCCCGTTCCGCTAAATCAGTACGGAAAGACCCTCCCCACATTGCGTCATCCATTTTGGCCCGCTGGCTCCAGGTGAATTCCTGTAGGATGCATTCAAAGTATTCTTCATCCTGAAATTCAAAACAAGGGTTACGTGGGCTGGCTTTCATGAAATTCATCATACGAATGGTCTTGAAATCTTTCAGAAAGCGCATGAATTCGGGGTTAAAGACAATGGCATTGGTATCCTGCTCATAAGTTTCGACGAAGTTGCGGTAATCACCGGCCGGGCATTCGTCAGCGTTGTCAACACGAATAAATGGATTACCTGCGCAGATACCGCCCGGCATGATAATGCGCAGGTTGCGGATATGATTATCTTCGACAACACTCTTGATGAATACCCGCAATCCGGCGGCGGCGCGGTTTTTAAGTAAATCCGGCGTTACTTCAAGAATATCGCGGCCAGGGCTGCTCTCCGCTATTACTTTTGTGCCGATACCATCATATTGAATGATACCGCTGCCTTCATAAAGTACGGTATATTTGCCGGTAGGCAAGGTACCAAAAGGCACGCCACGCAACATAAAAGCGAGTGCGTAGGTGGGAATTTTAAAAATGTCATTTTTTTCTTCAGCGCAACTGTCCGGAATTTTCTTTGGCCAGCCCTGAGCATCGTATTCGATTTCAGTACAGGAATATTCCGGAAACGGTCGTGCAATACGGAATAAATCGGCAAAAGGAATCGGCTGGCCACCCACATCATCCGCCTCCGGTTGCGGTTCTTCGAGATTTATGCCTAATGAGGGAGAAAACACAGCGGCGGCCTGACGCCCCTCTTTAAGTAATTTTTTGCTCAGCGCCAGCTCATAGTCATCAATGGAGGATTCGGGATCCATCGGGAAACTGCTGAAGTCATCATAAATAGTAATACCATTATCATAATTTTCATCCGCATCGACACTGAGCAAAGTGCGCTGTATATTGCGCCTGACTTGGTATTGACAGCTGATGGGCGTGTCGGAGTCTTTGCAATAGCTATCAGCAAGATCGGAAATACCAACGGTTGCTTTGGCTGCTATCGGGCCGAATTGTTTGCCGAGCAGGGTGAAGGTAACACTCTCTGCGCCAAGGTATTCAAAGCCGCCGTCTGTATTTGTGTTGCCACTTTTTGCTGCGACAGTGGGGGCTGTAATAAACGGGACATTACGTACGGGAAGTGCTTTATTATCTGTGGCTGAGTTGTAAACTACTAAACGACCTTTTTCGGGATTAGGTTCCGGGTCGCCGCCATCATCACCGCCACCGTCCCCGTTATTTCCACCACATGCCTGTAAGAGTAGTATTGCGAATAAAGTAAGCCCATGAGTTAAGCGCATTGTCGACCTCTGGTAGAATTAATTTATTTTGGGTAATTTTAACAATTACCTTCTGGTACATCCCAGTGTACTGATAACAACTAAGTTTAAAACCGGTATAGCCAGCGAGCATAGAAAATTTCGTAAATTAGGTTCTTACCTTTTCCACGACAGATTTTTTCCAATAAAATGTATTTGGCAGCTTGCTTAAAGCCGTGTTGGTTAGATTAACATTTTTCAGTAGTATGTACTTAATTAAAGTACTGCTCGGGTCGATAGAAGGGTAGGTAATTTTGATGGGAGCAAGAAATAAATGGATGCTGGTTATGGTCAGCCTGGTGTTTTCGGGTTGTAGTGTAATGCCTCCGGCTAATGCAGATAACACCGTGCAGTCGTCGGTGAGCCATATCCTGAGCTTTAATGTCAACGATGAAGTTCAGGCTGAAGTGACACTGGAAGAAACACGTATTATGGTGCA
>CACVAV010000312.1 GCA_902727945.1 uncultured Thiotrichaceae bacterium
TACCAGTGGCAGATTGTTCAGGAGTGATTAGCACTTTCTGGTAAGAACAGCAAAATCATTAAAATTGTGGTAATTTCCGGCACGTTGGTTAAATTAATTTATCAATTCTAACGGGCAGGGGCGCAAAATGATTAACGCGACAAGATTTGCTACAAAACGTACTATTTTCCTGATGTGCACAGTTTTCTTGCTGGCAGGCTGTGGCGGAAGCGATGATTCGGCAGATGACAGCAACGAATCAACTGGCAGTACTGATAATGGCTCCGGAACCACTGGAGCTAAAGCGGATTTTATTTTTCCGTTTGAAAAGGGGCAAACCTGGACAGTCTGCCAAGGCTACAACACCTCCGACATTACCCACGATGGCAACTTAAATTACTCGCTGGATTTCAGTCTGGATGCGGATGCCGCACAAGGAGGTACAGCTTGTAGCTTTGCAACCGCCAACACCTCAACCGGGCAGTATGTGTATGCACCCGCTGATGGACGGATTATGTGGCACGGGCTGGACAGTGTGCCTGGCATCAATGTTGATATGACCTGCATCAGGCTGGATGAAACTGCATCTAACGGTGCCAATTCTATCCTATTGGGGCATCTTAATTTCAGTGGCTTTGTTAGCACGCTTGATCAGGTGAAACAGGGTGATTTGATTGGTGTCGTGAATGCACCGTCTGTGGTTAATGGCGCTTATGCCCATATTCATATCAGCAGCCATGCATCAAGCTTATGCAACGATGACAGCATCCCATTGAACTCGGTATTTGGCGGAAGTTATAACTTCACTGATAACGGTAATGAGCAGCAGTGGCGCGGAACGACGGTTAGCCGTGATTGAGAGTGTATTATTGGGAATGGTAGTGAATTTGATGACTCCGCAGTTTCCGATAGATGGCTCTGCCACAGGTCAAGTCATATCAGTATTATCCACCTGCAACTGGTATAACTGATCTAAACCCAGAATAATAAAAATAATAAAATGAAAAAACCTTTAGCAGGCATATTGCCCGTGTTGATAGCTATTGGAGTAACGGGGTGTACCGGACAAATGTCCGCCAGAAATACACTAAGCTGGTACGTAGGCCAGGGAACCAAACTCGATGATTGTGGCCCGGCCTCCGCCGCGATGGCTGTCAATTGGGCGGGCGGTAAATCCAGCCTGCGCCATGCCCGAGCCGTAACCCGTGATTCCGGTTGGTGGTTATTCAAAGACATCGCCACCCATTTACAACAACAAGGCATAGCCACAGAACAAGTCAAACTCCGGGAGCTGCGCACGTTGTTAGCACAAGGACATGGTGCACTGATGCGTATCTCTGTGCTAGGTATCCCGCATTATGTTTTTGTCTCAGACCTCAATGCACAAGACCAACTACTGGTAGCTGATCCATTGCAAGGGAAGAAACGGATAAGCATTAGACGTTTGGAAAGAAAGGCCCTGGATAAGGTGATGCTCGCGGTGCACAATACGCTGGAGCACCCTGTCAGCCAATTTGACCTTAACAATATCCCCTGGGCGAGATCCAAGAGAGCTACGGTCAAAATACCAAAGCGTAACACTATTGAACAACACCGGGGCTTCAGCCACCTCTATTAGGCGTCTTGGCATCAGGGCTTGATCAATCCACCTCAATGACTTTGCCACGATAAATACGCTGACCTTTTATAATGTTCTGGCCGTCCTTATTTTTTGGTCTTAATGGTATCTGTACAGGTTTACCCCGGTACATTCTGGTCACCGTTTTAACTTCCGTTTGTGCTTCTGTTTCAGCTGCCGATATATCTTCAGGTGTTTCTGTAACCGGTAGTGTAACGCCTAGTGTCTGTAGCGCTGCTTCGTGTTCGATACAGTCTTTGTCACGGAACGGAAAGCGGGAATTTTCTGCAAATGAACACTTAGCAGTGTCAATTTGTGACAATTCCTCAAGCGCTTTCTGACCATGAGAACGCCTGAAGCTACAATGGGTAATGTTACCGGTACTGAGGTTAAAACGTGCTGATTCATTGCTGTCCGTAGCAATAAAGAACACACCGGATTGCTGTGTGCTGAGTACCGTGGTCAGTTGTTCAAGGATTTTTGTGAAGGGGGCATAGTGTTTCATGTGGATACTCTCTCTAGCTTGGGCTATCAGTAAATTTAGTATTATTTTTGATAAATTAATGCAAGAAAGGTGCCACTGATAAGTAATTTTCTGTCAGACAAAGCTCAACACGGCACAGCCGTTCACGCACCAAATTAGCCCCAACGCACCACCAGCAGGCAACAAAACAACCTTCCCGGACTACTGCTTACCGTATCCCTATGATTTTTAATACTTTCCTGATTGGCATCATTTTTGCTTGGTGTATCAGTACTAATGGTGCGCCTGGCAACGACGCTTTGGCTTAAACACTGATTTCACGCAATGCAGCGTAATGATACAAGGGCAACGAAGCCCTGCTATAACGGATAATATTTTTATCTGTCATGGCAGGGCTTTTTTTGTTCGTGGTGAAAGTAAGGTCAACTGAAGTCAGAAAAGACTGACTTTCACTGCCATCAGGAGAAAAGTGAAATGCTTAAACAAAATTTGGTGTTAATCGGTAACGGCATGGCGGGCGTGCGCACGCTGGAAGAAGTACTCAAGCTGGATGCTGACCGGTTCAATATTACGGTATTCGGTGAAGAACCTTACGGTAACTACAACCGCATTATGCTATCGCCGGTGTTAGCGAAAGAAAAAACCATCGACGAGATTATGCTGAATGATGAGCAGTGGTATGTCGATAACGGCATCACCCTGAACAAGGGCAAGAAGATTGAAACCATTGACCGGGCAAAACAGCGTGTCATCGCAGCGGATGGTACTGAAGTAGCCTACGACCGGCTGATTATCGCTACCGGCTCAGTGCCGTTTATGCTGCCTTTGCCCGGTGCTGACAAGCAGGGTGTGATCAGCTTTCGTGATATTCACGATGTAAACACCATGCTGGATGCCACTCAAAAGTATAAAAAAGCTGTGGTGATTGGCGGTGGACTGCTGGGGTTGGAAGCGGCGAATGGCCTGATGAAACAAGGTATGGACGTTTCAGTCGTCCACCTTTCAGCGACGCTGATGGATCGCCAGTTGGATAAGCCTGCCTCAAAAATGCTACAGAAATCACTGGAAGAACGCGGCATGACCTTCCTGATGGAGCATCAGAGTGCAGAAGTGCTGGGCGACGAGCGGGTCACCGGCCTGAAATTTGGTGATGGTAGTGTAGCCGAAGCTGATTTACTGGTGATGGCGGTAGGTATCAAACCCAATATCGAACTGGCCAAATCAACCGGTCTATATTGTGAACGTGGTATCGTGGTCAGCGACACCCTGCAGACTTATGATCCGAAAATTTATGCCATCGGTGAGTGTGTGCAGCACCGTGG